>JAFOBC010000078.1 GCA_017382015.1 Clostridia bacterium | reverse complement strand
TGTTGAGCCCCAATGGATAAGATACTCTTCATTCTCCTCATCAAAGAAAATTTCAGGTGCCCAAAGGCAGCCGAAATCATCTCTGCCGAAATAAACAAGCTCCTGCCCGGAAAAATTGACAAGATCATCCGTACGCCAGAGCGAGAGACATTTACTGCCTGTGCTGTTTACCTTTTTCCAGTCAACCCAATAGTTTTCGTCCATTATGTTTGCAATGCACAAATCGGTTGTAAGTATTACAAAGCCGCCCGTATGTAAACGGATTATCTCGATATCCCGACAGCCGCAGGTGCCCAGAGTACTTGTCAGCACAGGCTCGCCGCTGTTCACCTGCTCCCAATTCAGTCCGTCCTTGCTAACTGCGAAATAGACCTGCTCACCGTCAGGCGTAACTTTCTCTTTAAAATGTGTAAACAAATAAGGCACAAAAATTACCTCCGCTACTGTATTTGTACCATAATAGTAACAAAACCGTGCCAAAATTGCAATATAATAATTGACTTGCAAACGCATTGATATTATACTTGACGGTATAAAGTAAACTGAATATTTTAAGGAGCTGAAAACTATGTTTGATTACCCTGAATTTGACAATAATGGTTGGCTTACCCTGTGTGAAATGGGCGGCAAAAACGCAGATATGCTCATGACAATAAGAGTTAAGAGATTCAAAGAGAACGAAACCCTTGAACTCCTTGACAAAGAATGTGAAACTGCGTTTCTGATCCAGAGAGGCAACGCAACAATCAACTGGTGCGGTAACACACAGCAGATGAAGCGCCGCGACCCGTTTGAAAAAACACCATACTGTCTTCACGTGCCGAGAAACACGGCTGTCAGCATAACAGCTGACGAGGGCACGGAAATACTTATTCAGCAGACTGACAACGAGCGTGATTTTGAGCCGGTTTTCTACACACCCGATATGTGCCTCTATCAGGAATTCGGTAAAGGTCAATGGGGCGGCACGGGACACAGAATCTGCTCAACGCTTTTCGATTATGACAACGCACCCTACTCAAACATGGTACTTGGCGAGGTGTTCAATCAGCCCGGAAAGTGGTCAAGCTATCCGCCGCACCACCATCCGCAACCCGAGGTATATTACTACCAGTTTGACAAGCCGCAAGGCTTCGGTGCTTGCTTCATTGGAGATAACGTTTTCAAGAGCACACACGGTTCGGCAGCATTCATCACAGACGGCAACGACCATCAGCAGGTTGTTGCGCCAGGATACGAAATGTGCTACGTATGGATGATACGCCACCTTGAGGGTGACCCGTGGTACAAGACTACCCGCTTCTACGCACCCGAGCACGAATGGCTGACAAGGGAGAACTGATAATGAAGAATTGTGATATTCATATCCGTGACCCGTTTATTTTGGTGCATAACGATAAATATTATATGTACGGCACCAGAGGCGCTAACTTCGGCCAGGGTACGGGGGGCGTTGACGTATACATCGGCACCGACCTCGAAAACTGGTCTGACCCGATACCCGTTTTTGACAGCGTAAAATACGACCTCAACAAACAGGCAAACTGGGCACCCGAGGTACACAAATTCGGTGACAAATATTATATGTTTGCAACGTTTATGAAGCCTGACGGATTGAGAGGCACATATATACTTGTAAGCGACAGCCCCGAAGGTGAATTCGTGCCGCTCACAGGCAAAGCAATTACACCCGAAGGCTGGGAATGCCTAGACGGCACATTTTTCGTGGAAGACGGTATCCCCTACTGTGTATTCTGCCACGAGCACACTCAGATTCTCGATGGCACAATAAACTATATGCAGCTTTCGTCCGACCTGAAAGAAGCTGTAACCGATCCGATTGAGATTTTTAAAGCAAGCTCATTCTGTGGCAAAGAGGCAACTGAAAAAGACCATAACATCACAGACGGACCGTTTATGTACAGAAAAGCCGACGGCAAGCTGCTGATGATTTGGTCAACCTTTGTCAACGGCTACGCACAATGTGTTGCGGCATCCGATAACGGTAAGATAAGCGGCAAATGGTCTCATCTGCCGACACTTTTCGATAAAGACGGCGGACACGGTATGATATTCAAAAGCCTCGACGGCAAGCTTATGCTCTCGCTTCACAGACCTAACGGACAGCCTGACGAAAGGCCTGAATTTTTTGAGATTAACGAAACAGAAAATTCACTCGAAATAGTATAAAAAACAAAGCTCACTACCCGCAAGGATAGTGAGCTTTGTTGAATTTTAGTTATTATCAGCCGATAACTCTGACTCTGTATACGCCCTCAACAGCTGCGAGCTTATCTGCACAGTCGCCTGTCATATCGGCTACTGTGTAAGAAACGCCC
>JAFOBC010000077.1 GCA_017382015.1 Clostridia bacterium | reverse complement strand
AGTTTCCATACCGAACATAAGCACGGAAAAGCCAAGCAGAACCACACCGATATCCTTACGTTTCTCTTTCTTTGAGAACATATTGAGGACAATACCGATAAGGGCAAGTATGGGAGTGAAAGTTGCGGGTTTGCAAAGTGAAACCCAGAAATTATCGCTTTCGATACCTGTCAAGCTCAGAATCCAAGCCGTAACAGATGTACCGAGGTTGGCGCCCATTATGACTCCGACAGCCTGAGTAAGCTGCATAAGACCTGAGTTTACAAAACCGACAACCATAACAGTAGTTGCAGAAGAAGACTGAATTACAGCCGTTACAGCCAGACCGAGAATAAAACCTTTGAATTTGTTCGATGTAAGTTTACCAAGAATTGTTTTAAGCTGATTGCCTGCGCTTTTTTCGAGCGCATTACCCATTACGTTCATACCGTAAAGGAAAAACGCAAGGCCGCCAAGCAGCGTAGCAACATCCATAAAACTCATATGGTAACCCCCTTGTTTGCCAAAATAAGACAAGTTATGTCCAATAGCGATTATAGACAAGCGTTGTCAACTTATTGTTCCACTTTGGAATTTTAAAGAAAATTAACAAAATTGTATCAACCTCCTTTATTTTTGTCGAAAAATGAGTTATCATTAGAAGGCAAATGCACTTTTGGAGGTAAAACCATGTATTTTCACGAACCGACATATGACCTTGATATACTGTGCAAACAAAATCTGCACATACACACAACTTTTTCAGGTTGTGCAAAGCCGGAGATGAAGCTGCACGACATTGTTCACACAGCACAAATCAGCGGACTTGATATGATAGCCGTCACCGACCATGTTTCACCATTTGAGGAGGATGAGGAAAAATTCCGCCAGGCACTCAAATTACTGCGCGAGATGGCTAAGACCATCGATTCCCCCGTCAAGCTCCTTATCGGTGCAGAGCTTTCGGCATACGGCACAAACAACTTCAGCTATGAAAAAGATGACATTGAGCTTGATTACAGACTCTGGGCACAGAACCACTACCACGCAGGCGGCTGGATTCAACCTAAAGACAGAAGCCCTGAAGGCTACAAAAGGCACATAATTGAAACGCTGACAAATCTAATTAAGAGCGGCAGAGCGGACTGCATTGCTCACCCTTTCCACGACACATATCTGACAAACTCAAAAAAGCTCAACGTCGGATTTGCAAGAGGCAGTGTGCCGAACTGTTTCACCGACAACGAAATCGGCGAACTGCTTGAGCTCGGCAAACAGCACGAGACAGCATTTGAAATTAACCTCAACGCTATGGTTGACTACCCCGAATTCTGCCGCAGAATGTACAACCTCGGCAGAGAAATCGGCACACAGTTCAACATCGGCACAGACGCACACACTCTTGACAGAATTTACACAAGACAGTTTATTGAGAGGACAAAGAAGATACTCTTATGATTAAGAATGTTATTCTTGATATGGGTAACGTGTTGCTCGATTATAATCCGCAGGCAGCTATGCAGATGCTTGGAGTTGAGCAGGATGCTCAGCCGATTATATTGCAGGAGCTTTTCGGCGGCCCAGAATGGGTAAAACGTGACCTCGGACTGATAAGCGTCGATGAGCTTTATGAAGGAACACGACAGAGAATGCCCGGAAAATTTCACACAGACCTGAAAAAATGCTGTGAAGAATGGGATATATGTATGATTCCGCTCAAAGGTGCAAAAGAATTCTGCAACCTCATAAAGGAAAAAGGCTACGGAATTTACGTTCTGTCAAACGCCGCTGAAAGCTTTTACGAATATTTTACCAGACAGTTTGACCTTGATTTTTTCGACGGAACAGTAATATCGGCAGATGTACATATAACCAAACCGGATGTAAGAATCTACGAACATCTGCTTGAAAAGTACAACCTCAATGCCGAAGAATGTCTTTTTGTTGACGACAGAGCAGATAACGTTGAGGGTGCAGTTAAAGCAGGGATGAAAGCCGTACAGTTTATGAATGATTTTGACGAGATAAAAAAACATCTGAAATCATAATAAACTTAAATAGATTCAAAGTCCCCCTTGCCTAAAGGGGGATGTCAGTCGTCAGACTGACAGGGGGATAAAATGGACAGAAAGCATAATCCAAAATTAACTGAAAATGCAAAAACACTTCGCAAAAATATGACAAAAGAAGAGCGGCATTTATGGTATGACTTTCTTCGCTCATATCCTGTAAGGTTTTTGCGACAGAAAGTTATAGACAACTATATTGTTGATTTTTACTGCCATGACGCACGGCTTATCATTGAGCTTGACGGCTCACAGCATTACAGCGCAGAGGGTTTATTAAAGGATAAAATCCGCACAGAGATAATAGAATCACGTAATTTGACAGTTATACGAATACCCAACAACGAAATTTTCAAGAATTTTGAAGGCGTTTGTGAATACATTGATGTTATTGTCAAAGAATCCCTCAACCGCTGAAAAATCCCTCAGTCAAAACCTACGGTTTTGCCAGCTCCCTTTAGGCAAGGGAGCCATAAAAAAATACAGCGAGCGACATCCGATTGGGTGCCGCTCGCTTTTTTGTTTAGGGTTTATTCCGTTGTTTCTTTGTTGTTGCCGAATTCTAAATAATCAATTTTATCAAGAATTTTGTTTATTTCGTTTTGGTTTTCTGAATCACAATACGCATATACTGCTGTGTTTCCAACATGTATCGCTACATTGTATTTTCCCATAGAATCTAAAAAGTACAAACTATAATTTTTATTGTGATGAGATATTTCTGTTTT
>JAFOBC010000076.1 GCA_017382015.1 Clostridia bacterium | reverse complement strand
TGTCGGCACGGGAGTTGCGCCCGTTGCAAGGCCGAGTACGCAAGAAGGATTCTCGTTGATAAAATCAACGTAAAACTGACCAAGCTCTTCGCCGATCTGTGCTGCATTTTCAAGTACTATAACTTTCATCTTTGTTACCTTTCTTTCCTTAGATTTATCTGTCATTTTTGCTGAACACTATTTCATTATATATACTGTTCAACTCTTTTTCAACACTTTGCAATGAATATTTTTTACTCCGCTCATAAGCCGCTTTACCCATTTTGCGGCAAAGCTCATCATCGGAACAAAAAGAAATGAATGCCTGCTCAACTTTTGAAACGTCGCCAAACGGAACAAACATGCCGCTCACGCCATCTTCAACAAGCTCATTGTGACCTCTGTTATGCGTAACCACAGCAGGTTTTGCGTTCAGCATACCCTCAATTATATTAACGGGCAGCCCTTCGCGCAGACTTGCGGAAACAACAAAATCACTCATTTTAACAAGCTTGTCAACATCTGTCCTGAATCCCAGAAAAGCAATATTATTTTCAACATTAAGCTCTTTTGCAAGCTCGCGGAGATTCTCTTCATTGTCACCTATTCCGGCAAACATAAGCTTAAAATCCGGATAAGCCGTAACAACAGCCGGCAATGCGTTTATAAGCAATTGCTGGTTTTTATTTTGATTAAGCTCGCCGGTACACAGACATATTTTACAGTTTTTATCAAAACCGTATGATTCACGCAGATTCAGCTTCTCTTCATCAGAGCAAACAGCAAACCTTACATCATCGCCGCCTATGCCGTGAATTCGTCTGATTGTTTTGCAGAGCTTATGTTTTCTGGCGGTAGCCTCATCTTCATCACAGATTGTAATCAGGCAGTCGCAAAACAGCCTGCCGAATATTTTTTCAATCGGATAAAATATCAGCCAATTAAGCTTCGGTGCACCCTTGTAAAAATGCAAACCGTGTGCGGTGTATATAACCTTTGTTCCCTTTTTGCGCGCTTTGCGAGCGGCAAGCCTTGTGAGAATTCCTCCAACGGGAGTATTGCAGTGCACAAAATCGTAATCATTCGTGTCTATAACACTCTTAAGTTGTTTGTACGCTTCAATATTCCCCAAACTGAAGGGCGAACGCTCAAACGGTATATCATAGATATCATCAACAGCAGCCGAAAGCCTTTCGTGAATTTCACCGCCGAGGACATCACGCGCGGATACGTCTACCTGATAGCCACTCTCCCGAAGCATAGCTATGTATCTCATATGAAACGAAGTAAAGTGCTGTTGCACCGTAGCTGTGAGCAGCGCTTTTTTCATCATACATCCTCCATCGTTGTTTTGTTACCGGTGAAGCTTTCCATTGTTGCGCTCGTTTCGCTGCTGATGCCCTCGCGTTTCAAAACATTTAATACTGTTTTGAAAAGGATTTTTATATCCAGCCAAGGGCTTATTTTTTCGACGTAACGCACATCCCACTCAAACTTCTCTTCCCAGGTGATAAGGTTACGTCCGTTGACCTGAGCCAGACCCGTAAGACCCGGGCGAACATCGTGACGCCTTGCCTGACGCTCGTTATAAAGCGGCAGATACTGCTTAAGCAGCGGCCTCGGGCCAACAAAGCTCATTTCACCCTTGAGAATATTTATAAACTCCGGCAACTCATCCAGAGACAAGCTTCTCATAAGGCTGCCGAATTTTGTCAGTCTCACTTCGTCGGGGAGCAGATTGCCGTTTTCGTCACGCTCATCCGTCATCGTGCGGAATTTGTAGAGGGTGAATATTTTGCCGCCCTTACCAGGTCGCTCCTGCTTGAAAATAACAGGGCTGCCAAGCTTGGTGCGCACTAGTATGCACAGCACACACAGCACAGGACTGAGCAAAACAACAGCAAACAGCGCACACGAAAAATCGACTATTCTTTTTATTACACAGTCATAAAATTTCTTCATGGAAACGCTCCGAGAAAATTTTTAAAATAAAAATTGAATTAAAGGATAACCTCGTGACCTGTTCTTGCAGACTCATATACAGCATCGAGAATCTTCATCATCTCAACACCGTCCTGAGCAGGAGCAAGACATTCTGCCTTGCCGAGGATTGCATCAACGTAGTTGTCAATCTCCTTCTGGAACAAGCCGTTAAAATTGAGAGCTGTAGGCTGAGCAAAGCTGATATTGATCATACGGTTGTTAAGCTCGGTGAAAATCTCAACATTCGGGCTGAGCTTTGCGCCTGCCTTTGTGCCGAAGAGCTCGATATTGCCCTCATCTTCCTTGATATTAAGGCTGAATGCAGCCTCAACATTGAGAACAGCACCGTTGTCAAAGCGGATAATCGCACTTGCAAGGTCTTCAACGTCACAGATATCCTTAACACCTGTTGCACTTGCCTTCCATGCCTTACCACCAACAACGTTAGGACGGTTGAACAACTTCTGGAAAGTGACACCGTAAACGGATACGGGCTTAGGATTGCCGAAAATGAAACGTACAAGATCGATAACGTGAACACCAAGGTCGATAAGCGGGCCGCCGCCTGAGCGTGATTTATCGCCAAACCAACCACCGGGGTTACCGTTACGGCGAAGATATGTAGCCTTTGCATAATAGAGTTCGCCGAAAGTGCCTGCATCTACGTTCTCACGGATAACGTCGCAATCGTTGCCGTGACGTCTTACAAAGCCGATCATAAGAAGCTTGCCGTTACGCTCGGCTGCATCACGCATCTCCTCTGCCTCTTGAGCATTCATAGCCATGGGCTTTTCACAGATAACGTGCTTGCCTGCATTAAGTGCGGCAATTGTACACTCAGCGTGTGCGCTGTTCCATGTACATACGCTGACAGCATCAATCTCGGGCAGAGCCTTGAGCATTTCGTCTTTATCGGTAAATGTTCTCTCAAGCGGAACACCGTACTGCTCTGCCATAGACTTTACGCGCTCGGGGTTGATATCACAAAAAGCGTAAAGCTCTGTGTTGGGGTTGTTTATGTAACCTCTGATATGCTCGTTACTGATACCGCCTGTACCGATAACTGCCATTTTAAGCTTTGCCATAATGTTAACTTCCTTTCGGACATAAAATTAGTTATAACCTTTTTAATTTTACAGCTTTTATGACAAAATTTCAATACCTATTTATATATTTATAAAACAAAGGAAGGCTCGCTTGTGCGAACCTTCTGCATAAGTTTATTTTGTAAGCTTGATTGTATAGAGCCAGTTGCTGTCAAGAGTATCGGGATTGATAGCGGGGAACACGATTTCAGCCTTGCCGCCGTTATCTTTAACCTCAATCACAGCATCACTGCCAAGGAGTGAAGCCTTCAGCTCAGGTGAATACTCAACCTCGTTGAGCACCTGTGAGCCAAACGGGAAACGGTTGATTATTGCGTAAACGTCGTCGCCTTTTTTGGTGTAGTAAACGCCGTCCTGAAGCTTCTTTGTGTATACGCGCGTGCCGTAAATAGCCTCGCCGTTGACACGGAGCCAATCGCCCATCTGAAGAAGTCGCTCTTCCATAATAACAGGGATTGTACCGTCGGCATCCGGGCCGATATTAAGCAGGAAGTTGCCACCCTTTGATACAAGCGAACAAAGTGTTTCGAGAAGCTCCTTTGCAGAAAGATAATCCTCACACTGCTCCTCTTTGTTTATACCGAAAGAGCGACCGATACCGCGACACTCTTCAAACGGTCTGTCAAGCTCAACGTCTTCAATTCGTCTTTCAGTACCCAGATAAACGTCGATAATGCCGTACTCTGTTGTAAAGTTACCGCCCATATGGCCTCTTGTTTCCTTACCCCAGCGGTCGTTAGGCACAATAAAGTCTTTAACAGATGACTCGTTGTAAAGCCACTGTAAAAACTCTGTTGAATGCCAGACTGAGCTTTCGTGTGCCCACTCGCCGTCTGTAAACAGCGTGTTGGGCTGATATTTTTCGATAAGCTCCTTGAGCATGGGATGAAGATGCTCAAGCGCATACTTTTCGGGGTCTTCAAGGTAGTAGGGATGCCACCACTCGTAAACAGAATGATATACGCCAAAGCGCACACCCGTACCCTCCATTGCATTTTTGATTTCCATAAGGAAATCACGCTTGGGAGCACACTCAACAGAGTTGAGCCCGGGTGCATACTCGGTTTCATAGAGGCAGTAACCGTCGTGATGCTTTGAAACAAAGTTTATGTACTTGGCACCTGCACGCTTGAAAAGGTCTGCCCATTTTTCGGCATCAAAACGATAGCCTGTAAACTCGTCTACAAAATCATAATAAGGTCTTGAATTGTAGTGTTCTTTGTGATATGCCTTATATTTTTCGTGAGAGGGATGCTCATATTTTTCTATATTGCAGGCATAGCCGTACCACTCGGCGTAATCGCCCTTAGGTGCATATGCAGGCACGGAATAAAGACCCCAATGAATGAAGATACCAAACTTGGCATCGGCAAACCATTCGGGCACGGGACGCGAATTAAGAGACTCCCAATTATTTTCGTACATTATTTTCACTCCGATATCAAAAGTTTGTATATTACAAAAGCCTCCCTCTTGATGAAGGAGGCTTGATGTCATAGCGACTTAGTTGAGGAAGCCCATGAGGAAGCCGAGAAGATCGCTTGTGCTGATGTTGTTGATGAAATTCTCATAGAAATCACCAATCGGGCCAAGCATCTCAAACCACTCGTTCATAAGCTCGGGAAGGCTGTGAACACCCTCGAAATCGCCCTGGAAACCGAACACACCAAGTATAGCGGAAACAAAACCGAAGAAATCTTCCCACTTGTAGTTAGTGAGTGCGTTGATCCAATCGTTGAGAGCATCGGAGATATTCTCACCGGGTGTTGCTGCAAAGGACATAACGCTTGTGCCTGCGAGAAGCATAACGACAGTCAGAACTGCAGCGATTACTTTTGTGAATGACTTTTTCATTGTGGTAACTCCGTTTCTTAAGTATTTTAGCCATCAGACTAATTTGAGGCAATTATACCATTATGCTCATATATTGTCAACATTTACGCAATCAATTTACCTGCAGTTTATAATATTCACACCCGATAAGGAAGTATTTGTTTCTCAAGCAAAATTCCCCTTATCTTTGAAAAAATCCCAAAGGCGTTAGCATATATGTGTGGTTTGATGCGTTACTGTGCTTAAAATTACACTTTAAAGAAATACTACCTTATCCGGCGTGGGCGAAAAAGGTTTCCTTATTTTCTTCACAGATATTTTGAGCAAAAATAAGCTTTGCCAGCCTTCTGCTGCTTCTGTTGGTTACACTCAAAAATATGTCAAAAGCAAAAATCCTCAACGAGCAACACTCAAGCTTTTTCAACACCGCACGGAAAGAACCGATATTTCCCACACAAGCAGATCGGCTCAGGCTGATACAGTTGAGCGAGACACCGCAGAAAAAAGACGCACAAACAAAAAACAAAACATTTCCAAGCAGCATCACCGCCAAAACTTTACGGCTGACACCGTCGCCCATAACAACGCAAGTAGCAGCTGCAAAAGCTGCAGGAAAAGCGAAAAAGCCGACAATTCTGACCAGCGAATACGCAATACTGACCAATGAAAAAACTACTGATTCAAAAAAATCGCGCAAGCTGAATGAAACAATTATCTCCTCCACTTTCAGGCAACTGTTATAAAGAATTGATGCATACCATTTATCTTTTGCCGTACGCGCACAACAAAGCAATACTGCACCCAGCACAGCCGCAACCGCCCCGGCGCACCACAATCCTCTGCTTACCGCATCAGTTATTACCATATTAAAATTCAGCACTAACATAACGCACAGACTCCAGACAGCTATACGCAAAGCGGATGAAAAAAGCGAAAACATAATCCCGTATTGCACCCTGCCTATAAGCATAGTCCTCGCCTTCACACGCATCATTTCACCAGTCAAATCAATCACCCTATGATATTATTGGCTTAATACATATATGATAATACAACTTGTTTGCGCGCTTTACATATTTGTTTCATTATGATAGAATGAAAGCCGGTGATTAATTTGAACAGAACACTTACTTACACCGTACCGCAAGAATACGACGGCGAAAAAGTTAATTTTTTTCTGCGCAGCGGAATAGGTCTTTCCTACCGTATGGTACGCTCGCTCAAACAGATACGCGGTTCTATGCTGCTTGACGGCGAACCGATACGCACGATAGATCCGCTCAGAGCAGGCGCTGTGCTGACGCTCAACCTGCCACCTGATAAAAGCACCGCTGAGCCTCAGAAAGCTGAATTCGAGGTACTTTACGAGGATGACGATATACTCGTAATCAACAAACCTGCAGGGCTTGCAATGCACCCTACACATAATCACCAGGGCGACACGCTTGCAAATGCCGTGGCATACTACCTGACTGCAAAAGGCAAAGATGCAGTATTCCGTGTTGCAGGCAGGCTCGACAAAGGCACATCCGGCATCGTTGTATGTGCGCTTCACAAGATGGCTGCCGCAAAACTGAACTCAAGCTATGACAAAACTTACATTGCCGTTGTTGAGGGAATATACGAAGGAAACGGCACAATCAACGCTCCGATTATCAGACCTGACCCGATGAAAACACTGCGAGCTGTAGGCGAAGGCGGCGAAGAAGCTGTCACACATTGGACGGCGCTCGGACACCGCGACAACCTGACAACGCTGGAAATCACCCTTGAAACAGGTCGCACGCATCAGATAAGGGTTCATTTTGCTTCACAGGGCAC
>JAFOBC010000075.1 GCA_017382015.1 Clostridia bacterium | reverse complement strand
TGGTGAAATTCCCAATTATATTGATGCTTTGTTTGAGACTATTTCAGGTTTCACAACTACCGGCGCCTCTATCTTAAGTAACGTAGAAGGGCTTTCAAGATGTAACATTTACTGGCGCAGCTTCAGCCATTGGTTGGGTGGTATGGGCATGCTTGTTTTCATACTTGCTGTTATTCCGCAAACCAAAAAAGGCTCAGGTTCAGGTATCTATTTAATGCGTGCGGAAAGTACAGGCCCAAGTGTCGGTAAATTTACACCTCATATACGCGAGACAGCTCTTATTCTTTATGGTATCTATATTCTTATGACGGTGTTGTGTGTTGTTTTCCTTATAGCAGGAGATATGAGCTTTTTCGAAAGTCTTTGTACGGCTTTCGGCACTGCAGGAACCGGAGGCTTCGGCATCAAAAACGACAGTCTAGCATCATACAGCTCCTATATCCAAAACGTCACTACGGTATTTATGTTCCTCTTCGGTATCAATTTCAATATGTACTTCCTTATAATTCTTCGTCAGATGAAAACGGTTCTGAAAAACGAAGAGCTTCGGGCATATATTATAGTAGCTGTTGCGTCTGTTATATTAATTTCTGCTAATATTTACAAGATGTATTCTTCTGTTGGCGAAACAATAAAACACGCAGCATTTCAAGTAAGCAGTATTATGACAACAACAGGTTTTTCAAGCGTAGACTTTGAAAAATGGCCTGCATTTTCAAAAGCTATTCTATTGCTTTTGATGTATATCGGTGCCTGCGCAGGCAGTACCGGTGGCGGATTTAAAGTATCGCGTGTACTATTGCTTGCTAAGAATATATGGAGAACAATAGGTAAAACTTTGCACCCACGTAAGGTTTACGTTGTAAGAATGGACGGCAAGCTTGTTGATGAATCAATATGCAATGGTGTAGATGCGTATCTTGCAGTTTATTGCGCAATTATCCTGGTCAGTTTTGCTCTTATTTCATTGGATGGATTTTCTGTTGGCACAAACTTTTCTGCAGTTACGGCGTGTATCAATAATATCGGTCCCGGCTTTGAAGCTGTAGGAGCTAGCGGGAATTACGGTGATTACAGTTGGTTTTCAAAAATTATTCTGAGTATTGATATGCTTCTTGGCAGATTGGAGATTTTCCCGATGATTGCTTTGGTTAGTCCCGGACTTTGGAGCAGAAAGAGATAAAAAAACGACTCTTGAGATTTACTCAAGAGTCGTGTTTTATATTTTATCAACAAATTCTTTTATTTTTTTAAATGTCTCATCGCTTATTACATGCTCCATTTTACACGCATCTGCTGATGCAGTTTCAGCGTTTACACCCATTTTGCAAAGCAACGTAGTGAGAAGAGTATGTCTTTCATAAATACGTGATGCAACGTCAAGTCCGCTTTGCTCAAGTTTTATGTGTCCGTCAGTATCAATGCTGATATACCCATTGTCTTTTAAAAGGTTAACGGCGCGGCTTACACTGGGTTTAGAATAGCCGGTATAATTAGCTACATCAACGCTACGTACAAAATTTTGCTTTTTTGAGAGCACATATATAGTTTCGAGGTACATTTCACCGGATTCGAACAACTGCATAATTTCACCTTTTTTAAAGTTTTTTAAGCAATTCAAAAGCGGCATAGGTGTCTTGGGAAAAATCGTCCCAGCCGCCTTCGAGGGAAATTCTTTTTTCGCTATATTCTGCTTTGCGCAGCAAATCCAAAAACTGCTTATAATCGGTTCCGTCATCTGACAGAGGGTAATGACGATCGTTTGTTGCGCTTGCATGTGTATGTGCTGAATGTAGCCTTTATAATCAAGAATTGATTCGCGGTCCTCTTTTTCTGTATCAAAGTGAAAAAGATCAATTAACAGCCTGACCTCAGGTACATTTGCTAATTTACATATTTCAAAACCACGTTTAGCGGTAGTGATAACGTTGCATTCACAGCTTCTCAGAGGTTCAATTGCGCAAACAAGGGAGTGCTTTTTCATATAGGGTGAAATATGCTCGGAGCAGAGCTCGACAAGCTGTTCAGTAGCTTTATCGTAGCTCCAATCGTCAGGGCAGCGTCTGGCTACACCCGAACCAAAAACAATAGTTTCTCCGCCTAGGGAAGAAAATCTTTCGCAGTTTGAATCGAGATATTCATCGATTCTTGAATAGTCAACTTCAGGGCCGACTACTTTCATATCGCCGGGAAACATACCGTTTGCTGTGTAGCAGGGCAAGCCTTCAGTTTTGATGAAATCGGAAAACTCTCTTATTTCAGATTCAGTACCTGTATATAAATCTCCAAAACCGAGCTCATAGTAATCTGCACCGGCCTGCTTTGCGATGCGTAGTTTTTCGTAGTCGCGAAATTTAATGCAAATACCAAATTTAAAATCGGACATTTTAATTCCTCCCGAATTTAAAGCTATATTTTATGTAATAATATAATAAAATGCAAAAAGTTTCAACATTTTTTTGATTAAAATCAGAATATTTCACAGCTTAATTTTATCTGCATAATATGTATAAAAACATTCGGAGATGATATGATGTTCGAAGTATCTAACTGCAGCTATTTTCTGGCGGCCAATTCCGGTGAAGGTTTTGTTTCGTTATTCACAGAGTTGTATGACCCTCGAGACGGATGGAAACTATATATAATTAAAGGCGGGCCGGGGACAGGTAAATCAGGACTGATGCGAAAAATATGTAAAAAAGCAGAAGAGCTCGGATATTCACACGATAAAATTCTTTGCTCAAGTGACCCTGCTTCACTCGACGCGGTGATAATTTACGAGCTTAAAACTGCTGTTTGTGACGGTACCTCACCACACATTATGGAACCTTTATATCCGGGAGTCAGCGAAACGATTGTAAATTTAGGAGAATGTTGGGATGAAATATCACTAAAAAATGATGCTCAGCATATCTTGACACTCACGGATTGTAACAAAGAGCTTCACAAAAAAAGTGCCCGTTACTTAGCAGCAGCTGCTTCTGCAGCCAAAAGTAATGATAAAATTTTCTCTGCTTGTACAGATTTTCAAAAGATTGATAATTTTGTTATAAGGGCGTTATATAAATTTACTTCTTCTGATAGGGTTACAAAACCGAGGCAGATTTTTTTAAACGGTAATACACCTGATGGTAAAACTGTAATGTTCGAATCGGCTCTTGCTATGTGCAAAAACATAGTGAGTATAAGTGATGAATATTGTTGCATAAGTCCTGATGTTATAGGAAAACTTGCAACTTTTGCACAGACTAAAGGACTTAATACAGTTATTGCTCTGGATCCTTTAATACCTTCTTCACCATTGCATCTTATTCTGCCTGATGAAAAAACAGGATTTTTTACTTCTTGTTCCGGGTATAATTTTAAAGCCTATGCAAACAAAAATATAAACGCTACGCGATTTATTGATAAAGATAAGTTTTCTGTTTACAAGAATAAAGTAGCATTCAACAAAAAGGTAAGTGATAGCTTTTTGGATGAAGCAATCAACGTAATGCAAAAAGCGAAAACAGTACACGATGAGCTTGAAAAGTATTATATCAAAGCGATGCACTTTGAAAAGTTGGATTCAAAAACAGATAAGTTGATTAAAAAAATTTTCAGTTGCTGACAAGTGCATAATTGACTTCGACTTTCATTTGTTATACTATTATTAAAAAAGTCGAGGAGAAATTTATGAAGTATAAAATATTAAATATAATCAGAAGATTTACTGCAGTTATAACAGCGTTTATTATTTCGGTATTTTGCGCAGATGGGCCTGAAGTCACTCAGCCGCAAGCTAATAAGATTGAAGCATATAATGTTGAAAAATCCGACTATATGCTTGATATTGATGCTTCGGAAGAAATTCACGACATCAGTGAATTATTGTTCGGCATTTTCTTTGAGGATATTAATTTTGCTGCCGATGGTGGTCTTTATGCCGAAAAGGTTGTAAACAGATCGTTTGAATTTGGCGATACGGCAAAGGATGATCAGTTTTACGGCTGGAAAACAGTTGGCAATATCCAAAAGAATATCATAACTGGTGACAAAGAAAGCTCTCTTAATGAAAATAATACAAACTATATAGAACTCACCAACAGTTATTCTGAACCCGCAGGTATTGAAAATGTCGGATTTCTTGACGGAATGAGCATAACTGAGGGTGAACGATATAACTTTTCAATTTACGCAAAAGGTGTTGAAGGTTTTTGCGGTAAAATCATAATTAATCTTTGCGTAGATAATATTGCTGTCGGCAGTGCAACAATTGATAATATTACAGATTATTGGGACAAATATGAAGCTGTGCTTACATCTTCGATTACTGCAAACCAAAATGTTACTTTACAAGTGCTGATTGACAGCGGCACGGTCCGGCTCGATATGGTCTCTTTGTTTCCTGAAGGCACATACAAAGGCAGAGAAAACGGTGTGAGAAAAGATCTGGCGACGATGCTTGAAGAGCTTGAGCCAAAATTCTTACGTTTTCCGGGTGGTTGTATTATTGAGGGATATGATGAAAACACTGCATATAACTGGAAGGATTCAATCGGTGTAAACAGCGAGGGTGAGCCGCTTTATTTTAATGGTAAATACGGTGACATAGCTGCACGTAAACAAGGCATTAACCTTTGGACTGACTTATCAGCAGCAGAAGATCCGTATCCCTCATTTATGACTTACGGTTTAGGCTTCTATGAATATTTTCAGCTTGCCGAAGATATCGGCGCGATTGGTGTCCCCGTTATTAATAGTGGTCTTTTCTGCCAGATGAGAGGGCAGGGGCCGGTTGATATGAAATCTGACGAGTTCAAGCAATACGTTCAGGATATGTTGGATTTGGTGGAATTTTGTCGAGGCGATGCTGATACAAAGTGGGGAGCTGTCAGAGCTTCGCTCGGTCACGAAGCACCGTTTGAGCTTAAGTATATTTGTATTGGTAATGAAAACGAGGGTGAAGTATATTTTGAGCGTTATGAGGCTTTTCTGAATGCTTTCAACCAAGCTAAGGAAGCTGAACCTGACTTATATAAAGGCATAGAGCTGATATATTCTTCAGGTGCTTTTGACGGAACAAACAGCGAAAATTATTATAAGTCTTATGAATATGCTTATAAATGGTTAAACGCTAACCCTGATAAAACTATAGATGATTTTGCAGGAGCTACAGATCAGCATTATTACAACCAGCCTGAGTGGTTTTTAAGAAACACGGATTATTATGATGAGATAAATTATAAACGTAATCCCGTTGACATGACCAATACTGTATATGGCGGCGGAATAAATGTTTTTCTCGGTGAATATGCTGCTAAATCTAATATGCTCAGCGCTGCATTGGCAGAAGCTGCTTATATGACAGGTTTAGAAAGAAATGGCGATATAGTTAAAATGGCAGCGTATGCGCCGCTTTTCGGTAACCTTACGGCTACGCATTGGTCGCCGAATCTTATTTGGTTTAATAATAATGTATATACCGGATCAATCAGCTATTATGTTCAAAAAATATTCTCAGTAAATCAAGGCTCAACGTTAATCAAATCCGAGCTGACGGGAGCACAAATTCCCCAAAAAGATTTACAAGGACGTGTCGGCGTCGGCACTTGGTATACGTCTGCTGAATTTGACAATATCAAAGTAACGGATAATACAACGGGTGAAGTGCTGGCTCAAGACAGATTTGATATTAATACATTTTGGTGGAACTGGGAAAAAGCAACTGACGGTGAATTTAAGGTGTTTGACGGTAAGCTTGTTCAGACAACAACAGAAATGGAATATAGCAATAACGGTTCAGTTGCATACTTTGGCGAATCCGATTGGACTGACTATACTTATACGCTTGAGGCTAAAAAGTTGGAAGGTGCCGAAGGTTTCATAATTCCTTTTGCAGTCGGAGATAAGGATAATAATTTTTTCTGGAATATCGGCGGCTGGGATAATACTGTTTCGACTTTGCAACACATCGAGAACGGCAATAAAACAGGCAGAATAGCCGGAACAACCAAGCCTTTTACCGTTGAAGAAGGCAGAACATATCAGTTAAGAGTTGAAGTGAACGGCAGAAATGTAAAATGTTATATTGACGGTGTGCTTTATGTTGACTTTACTGCAGGTTCTGACAGTGAATCGGAAGCTTATCATGTAGTAAGCACCGATGAAAACGGCGAAATCATTATCAAAATTGTAAACGTAACAGGATACAATAAGCGTGTAGCAGTTAATATTAATTCTGCCGAAATTACTGATACTGCAACCGTTTACCAAGTAAAAGGTGAATCTCTGTCAGATGATAATATATTAGGTCAGCCAGAAGATTGTATAATGGAAGAATTTGAACTTCAGGGATTCTCCGATAATTTTAATTATACCGTGCCTAAATACTCGGTAACTGTAATAAGGCTTCAAAGTCAGTAAATGAAAAAATCTCTCCTAAGTTTGTTAGGGGAGATTTTTGTGCTTTTACATATTTTAAGTTTTGAAAACATATTTTAGCTTTCAGCAACAAGATCTTTCATAGAGTACATACCCGGTTCTTTACCGTTAAGAAAATGTGCGGCATTGATAGAACCAGTAGCAAATACGGACTTGGATCTCGCGCTGTGTGACACAGTTATAATCTCATCGTTACCTGCGAAAATTACCTCGTGTTCACCGACGATTGTGCCGCCACGAATTGCGTGAATGCCTATCTCGTTCTTTGTTCTTCTTTCTCTCTTAGCGTGCCTGTTGTATTCGTAAACAGGTTGATATTCGAGACCTTTGCTTACGCTGTCTGCAAGCATCAGTGCTGTGCCGCTGGGAGCGTCGATTTTTTTATTGTGATGCGCCTCAACTATTTCAATATCGAAATTTGCACCAAGAACGCTTGCAGCCTTCTTTACAAGTTCACTTACAAGTGATACACCAAGTGACATATTAGCGCTGAAAAACACGGGTATCTGTGAAGATGCAAGATGAAGAGTATTAATCTGCTCTTCGCTGAGACCTGTTGTTGAAATAACTGCAGGTGTTTTTGTTGAGAGTGCGTACTTGATAACACCGGATAGGGCAGAGGGGTGTGAAAAATCGATTATTACATCAGCTTTAATATCGATATTATCAGCTGAACCAAAAATCGGGTATAGTCCGTTGTCGGTTGTGTTTACATCGAGGCCTGCGACAATTTCACAGTCATCACGTTCTGCAACGCAATTAGTAATTACTTTGCCCATTGCACCGTTGCAACCGCTGAGGAGAATTTTAAGCATGGCAAATATCCTTTCTTTAAGTATAAAGCCGGCTCACTTGGATGAACCGGCTGATTTAAACACAATTTATTTGATTAGACCGTGTCTGTCAAGTGTTGCTCTGAGTTTTGCTCTTGCAGCCTCGTTCATCGGAGCGAGAGGCATACGAACGCTACCAACATTCCAACCGATCATATTCATTGCTTCTTTAACAGGAATGGGGTTAACATCAACGAAAAGATCGTTGCAAAGATCAAGCCATTCAAGCTGAAGCTTTCTGCTGCCTTCGTAATCTCCGCTGAGGAAAAGGGCAGGAATATCGTGAGCAATCTTGGGTGCGACGTTGGAAAGGACAGAAATAACACCTTTACCGCCAAGTGACATAATTGCTGTAACCTGATCGTCGTTACCTGAGTAGATATCAAGGTTATCACCACAAAGTGCAGCAATCTGAGCGATGGCAGAAAGGTCACCGCTTGCTTCCTTTGTAGCAACAATGTTCTTGAATTTAGAAAGCTCGTAATAAGTTTCAGGCTTTATTGTCATACCTGTTCTGGAAGGTACATTGTAAAGCACGATAGGTGTGCTGACACGGGCATTAATATACTCATACTGTCTGATAAGACCAGCCTGAGAAGTCTTATTATAATAAGGTGTTACCATAAGAAGACCGTCTACACCGCTCTTTTCAGCTTCGTTAGAAAGCTTTACGGCATAATCTGTATCATTGCTGCCGGTGCCCGCAATAACAGGAATTCTCTTTGCGGTGTGCTTAACAGCAAAATCGATTGCTGCAGCGTGTTCCTCGTGTGTAAGGGTTGAACCTTCACCTGTGGTACCGCAAATAACGATAGCATCCGTGCTGTTTTCAATCTGGTCGTCGATAATTCGGCCAAGTTCATCGAAGTTGACTTTGTTGTCATCGGTGAAAGGTGTAACTATTGCTACACCTGCACCTGTGAAAATTGTGTTTTTCATAACTGTGGATTCCTCCTAAGAATCAGTCCATATAACCCTGAGCGCAAAGAAGCTCAGCAAGAAGAACAGCACCGCCTGCTGCACCTCTGAGAGTGTTGTGTGAAAGGCAGACGAACTTGTAGTCATACTGAGTGTCTTCGCGAAGTCTGCCGATAGAAACTGCCATACCGCCTTCGAGCTCACGCTGAAGCTTTGTCTGAGGCATATTGTCTTCTACAAAATAGTTGAGGAATTTCTTGGGAGCGCTGGGGAGATCAAGCTCCTGAGGTACACCCTTGAAGTTATCCCAGATTTCGATGATTTCTTCCTTAGAGGGTTTGTTCTCAAATCTTACAAATACTGCGCCCATATGGCCGTTTGTAACAGGAACTCTGATGCACTGTGCAGTAAATGCAGGGCTTGTTGCAGGAACAATTTCGTCGCCCTCAACCTTACCGTAAATCTTGAGAGGCTCAACTTCGGATTTTTCTTCTTCGCCGCCGATGAAGGGGATAACGTTATCGATCATCTCGGGCCAGGTATCAAAGTTCTTGCCTGCGCCGGAGATAGCCTGGTATGTGCAGACCAGAACATCTTTAACGCCGAACTTGTTAAGCGGGAAAATAGCGGGAACGTAGCTCTGAAGTGAGCAGTTGGACTTAACAGCAACAAAACCGCGCTTTGTACCAAGACGCTTACGTTGTGACTCGATAACTGCTGTATGCTCAGGATTGAGTTCCGGAATCACCATAGGAACGTCGGGAGTGTGTCTGTGTGCAGAGTTGTTGGAAACAACAGGGCACTCGTGCTTAGCATACTCTTCTTCGAGTGCTTTGATTTCGTCCTTTTTCATATCAACTGCGCAGAAGACAAAATCTACCATTGAAGCGATTTTTTCGACGTCAGCAGTTGCATCCATAACAACCATATTGCCTACCTTTTCTGAGTAGGGGACATCCATCATCCAGCGCTTTTCAGCAACCTCTTTATACTGTTTGCCTGCTGAGCGTGAGCTTGCTGCGAGAACAGTAATGTCGAACCAAGGGTGATTGTCAAGCAGCGTAATAAAACGCTGACCTACCATACCTGTTGCGCCTACAATACCAACCTTATACTTTTTCATTTGTCTGTACCTCCGAAAAAAATCTGCAAACGACTTGAAAAAAGCCAGACTTTGCAATATAATACAAGTTATATTAACATATATTTTGAGGATTTGCAATGAAAAAATCAGATTTTTATTATAATTTACCGCAAGAATTTATCGCACAAACACCGGTTGAGCCGAGAGACAGCTCAAGGATGATGGTTGTCGATAAAAAGAGCGGTAAAATCGAACACAGACATTTTTATGATATTCTTGATTATATAACTGAAAATGATTGTATAATCATTAACGATACGCGTGTTCTTCCTGCAAGAATCTATGGTGT
Organism: Clostridia bacterium; assembly: GCA_017382015.1. GTDB lineage: Bacteria > Bacillota > Clostridia > Oscillospirales > Acutalibacteraceae > UBA8612. Next base: position 2,211 of record JAFOBC010000075.1, on the reverse strand, counting down.
AAAAAAGGATACCGGAGCTATTGTAGAGTTTCTGCTTCTCAGTCAGAAAGAAAATGATGTCTGGGAATGTGTAACGGGTCCGGGGCGACGTGCAAAACCGGGAACAGAGTTTGATTTCAACGGTCTTATGACAGCTCATGTTGTTGATGTGCTTGATGGCGGAAATCGACTTGTAAAATTCACATATGAAGGCAACTTTTATAATGTGCTGGATGAAATCGGTGAAATGCCGCTGCCGCATTATATAACTGAGAAACTCGAAGATAAAGAACGTTATCAGACTGTTTATTCTGAAAACCTCGGTTCTGCTGCAGCTCCTACAGCCGGTCTTCATTTTACACCCGCTCTTCTCGATGAAATTGCAGCAAAAGGGATAAAAATCGGTAAAGTAACCCTTCATGTTGGTCTTGGCACATTCAGACCGGTTAAAGAAGAAAATATAGAAAACCATCTGATGCATTCTGAGCATTATTATCTGCCTAAAGAAACGGCGGATTTGATTAACCGCACACATGAAAACGGTGGTAGAGTTTTTGCAGTTGGCACAACAACTTGCCGTACACTTGAGTCGGTAGCAACAAAACACGGTAAGATTATAGAAGATGATGATTGGACAAGCATCTTTATTTATCCGGGATACAAATTTAAATGCATTGATTCTTTGATAACCAATTTTCATTTGCCGGAAAGCACCCTTATTATGCTTGTAAGTGCATTTGCTGGTTATGAAAACACGATGAATGCATACAAAATAGCAGTTGAAGAAAAATACAGATTTTTCTCTTTCGGAGATTCTTCAATGTTTACCGACTTGACATAAATACGGAAAGGTATTTTTACGATGTATAAATTGATAAAGAATGAAGGCAAAGCACGCCGTGGTGAATTTTCGACCGTCCACGGTACAATACAGACTCCGGCTTTTATGAATGTTGCAACCTGCGGCGCTATAAAAGGCGCTGTAAGTGCATATGATCTTGCAGACATTCATTGTCAGGTTCAGCTTTGCAACACTTATCATCTTCACCTTAGACCGGGTGATGCACTCGTTAAAGAATTGGGCGGACTTCATCAGTTTACCGGATGGAATGGGCCTATTCTTACTGATAGTGGCGGATTTCAGGTTTTCTCCCTTTCTTCGCTTCGCAAGATTAAAGAGGAAGGTGTCTATTTCGCTTCTCACATTGACGGGCGTAAAATTTTTATGGGACCTGAAGAGAGTATGCAGATACAGTCTAATTTAGGTTCGACAATAGCTATGGCTTTTGATGAATGTGTTGAAAACCCTGCAAAATATGATTATTCAAAAGCTTCGTGTGAACGCACGACACGTTGGTTAATCCGCTGTAAAGAGGAAATGGAAAAGCTCAATTCGCGCTATGATACGTTGAATAAAAATCAGCTTCTTTTCGGCATAAATCAGGGCTGTACTTATGATAAGCTGAGAATTGAACATATGTGTGCTATATCTCAGCTTGACCTTGACGGATACGCTATAGGCGGTCTTGCTGTCGGTGAACCTAAAGAAGATATGTATCGTATTATTACAAGTGTCGAACCGTATATGCCTGTCAATAAAATACGATACTTAATGGGTGTTGGTACGCCAGGAAATATCATAGAAGCAGTCGGCAGGGGAGTTGACCTTTTTGACTGCGTTATGCCAAGCCGTAACGCTCGTCACGGTCATATCAACACGTGGTCAGGTATCAGAAATCTGAATAATGCTAAATATGCAAAAGATATGGAGCCGCTCGATCCCGAGTGTGATTGCCCGACCTGCAGCAATCATTCGCGAGCATATATTCATCACCTTTTCAAAGCTAAAGAAATGCTCGCAATGCGACTTTGCGTAATGCACAATCTCCATTTCTATAATACGTTGATGCAAAAAATACGTGATTCACTTGATGACGGTACTTTTAAGGAATTTCACGACAAATACGTAGATTTACTTGACACGAGGATTTAAATCTAATATAATTGCAATAATTGACAAATTGGAGGTTAACTAATGAATACGATGTTATTAATGATGTCCGCTGTTGGCGGTGAAGGCACTACATCCGGCAGCAATCCTATGGTTATGATTGTTATGATGGCTGTACTTTTTGGTGCAATGTATTTCTTCACAATCCGTCCCCAGAAGAAAAAGCAGAAGGAAGAGCAGCAGATGCGCGACAGCCTTCAGATTGGTGATGAGATTACAAC
>JAFOBC010000074.1 GCA_017382015.1 Clostridia bacterium | reverse complement strand
TTTCTTGTACACCAGCACAACCTTTGCGCCCTCGCGTGCAAAAGCAAGCGCAGTTGCCGCGCCGATTCCCTGCGGATTGTTAGCGCCCGTAATGACAGCCACCTTGCCTTTTAATCCGTAATCAATCATCCGTATATCCTCCGTAGAATTGCTGAGGATATTATAACATAATCATTTAAAAATACAATCCGATTAGCTTATTAAAACACGAACATAAAACCTTTAATTTTATAAAAGGAAAATAGTTGAAATCGCACATAACTTGATGTAGAATGAAGCTGTAAAAGCCTCGGATAACCGAACGCTGACCGAAGGGAGAATTGCTATGAATTACGACAAACTCAACGTTTCTGAATTCACCTATAAGTTTGAGGATTTTCTGCCCTGCGCCGAAAACCCCAATCCTCTCAACCGAATTTTCAACTATCTTGTTTCGGGCCCCTTTGTTCTTGAAACCGACGGCTCATTTGAAAAAGAGCACTTTTACGAAAGAGAAAAGCTGCTTTACGAAGATTATCTTTTGTCCGACGGCGGCGAAAAAAACGCTATGCCCGAGCTTGGCGCAAAGATAAAAAACATATACTACGGCGAAGAAACAAAGACCTGGGAGCGAGGCGCATTCAAATGGGATAACCTCCGCTTTGAGCCTGAAGAGCTTGCCTGCGACCCTGCGCTGTATGCCACCGAGCAGAGAAACGCCGTTTACTACGCGGCATTCTATATCGACTGCCAAAGGGCAGAAAAAGCAATCATCAGCTACATAAATTCAGGCAGTTCGCTCTACCTCAACGGCGAGCTTGTCGATTTCAGACCCTACGGCAAACTGAAGGGTCTCAATGGTCTGGGTTACCAGTGCCTTCTCCAACTGCGTGAGGGTAAAAACCTTGTTATGTTCAAACTTCGCCCCGGCTACATTGCCGACAGCATTGACATATCCATCGCTTCGTGCAACATATTTCCCCTTGTTCTTGAGGAGAACGGGCTCTGCCTCTCTCTGCCCATACAGACAAGGGCATACTACGGCACGGCAGAGAACCCCAAAATGGTATTTCATATGTACGCCGCCGCCGAAAAAGACACACCTGAAACCGACTTCATCTGCGACGGCGAAGCATACACCATCCCCGAAATGAAGGCAGGCAGCTGCTGTGTTATTCACCCGGGTGTTTGCGCAGGCAGGACAGCGCAAACGGTAAAGCAAACTGTCTCTCTCCGCTCAGAAACAGCTGATGCGCAGGGTGAGGTTTATTTTGCAACACTCCCCTATGACGGCTTTGAGGGCACCGAATGCATTTTCTCCGAGTTTCACTTTGATACAACCTACCATCAGGAACAGCGCACCTATGCGCTTGGTGCTTTCCATATTACAAAACGTATGGTTGAAACACTTGAAGAGAACCCGCTTTTCAAGGCTGTGCTTTCGGAAATTGACTCTGTTCACCCCTACTCTACACTTTACCCCGAACACAGAAAATCCATCCGTGATGCATTCCTTTCAGGCAGAGCAGAATCAGACTGCTTCTACAATCAGCCCAATGACCTCACTTCATCCGGTGAAGCATTTGTACGAAACCTTATTTACGGTCAGCTTTACCACAGAGACGTACTCGGCAGAATAAGCCGCGTATATGCCCCGTGTGACGTTTACGGTCACTTCTCGCAGATTTCACAGGTTTGCAAAAAAGGCGGCTGTGATATGATGCGCTGGACAAAAGGTATGCTCGGCGTTGACGAGCTTTTCAGACATATGTCGCCCGACGGCACGATGATGCTTCACGAAAAAGTGCTTTCAAGAGAAACTGCAAACCGTTTTGGCATAAGCGGCTGTGTGCATTCATCGCAGGCATCACCGCACTTTGAAGCCTACCCCAGAGAGGGTGACACCTCGTGGATGGCAAAAACTGTCAGCGGCGCAAAGTTCTCCGTTTCTTCCGACCTTGCGGACGAAATAATAAAAAGCGAGAAAGAAAACCTCGCAAAGGGCACGAGCACAGTTGACCTGACATCAAGAGATATAACACAGCATCACTCGGGCACTCTGCTCACAAGAACAGATTTCAAGCAGGCTAACAGACTTTGCGAAAACCTGCTTATATCAGCAGAAAAATTTGCCGCTGTCGCATTCCTCCACGGCGCAAAATACCCCGAAAAAGCTTTTGACAAAGCTTGGCGACAGCTCCTTACCGCTCAGCACCACGATTCAATCACCGGCACAAACAACGAAATATCATTCGTTGACCTTATGCTCGAATACCGCGAAGCCGCACAGCTTGCATCAGATATTCTCATCAACGCCGCAAACTACATTGCCGCCGAGGTAAAAACCGAAAGCAGAGAAGAAGCTGTTCTCATTTTCAACCCCGTACCAAACAGCGCAAGCGGCTACTGCGAATTTGATATACCCGAAAAATTCAGCGGCAAGTTTGCCTGCCTCATAACTCCCGAGGGTGTCGAAATCCCCGTAAGCATCAAGAAAAACAAGGGTTACTTCCTGGCAAAGGATATACCTGCAACGGGCTACTCTGTATGCAAGCTCAAGGCACTTGAAAGCGACCCGGACGTACACATTTTCGGAAGCGACCATGTTATTGAAAACGAAAAATTCCGCCTTGAGGTTGACAGAATCCACGGCGGCATAATCTCAATCTTTGATAAAACCGAAAACCGTGAATGGATTGATTCGTCCGCCCCTGCTTCGGGCAACGCAATCTATGCGCTCAAGGAAGTTCACGACAGGCTTGAAGAACAGCACGAGGTTTACACCACGGGTCACAAGCTGGTTTCTGACGAATACGATTCAAAAATCGAAAGCGAAAAATGCGCCTCATTCGAAAAGCTAAAAATCACATCAACACTCGGAACAGTCGCAAAAGTCATACGCGAGATTACGCTTTACAGCGGCGCTGACACCGTCGATTTCAGAACGGTGGTTGAAGACTACAACTCAGTTGACGATTTGTTCTGTGCAACGTTCCCGATGAACATATACGGCGGCGCGGTAATATTTGACGACAGATTTGCGCCCCACGTTTCTACTCGCTCAAAAAAATATATGTCATTCCAGACTCACCAGATATACGCTTTTTCAGGCTGCAGAATGTTGCCGTCAAACCGTTGGTTCGGCATAGGCCCGAGCGTTACTGCAAAGCTTGATAAAGGAAATTTCAACATCGGAATGACCGCGATTATAAGCAAAGCACAAGCCAAAGCCACCGCTGAGCGTTTGCTTGCTTCGCTGACAAAAAAGAGTATCCCCGTAACGCTCTACCCCGACACTGAGCAACACGGCGGTGCAAAAATAATCCATTATAACGAGGATATTTACGAAACCGATACACGTTTTGTGCTCTGCATTGAGGGCGACGGCAACCTCTACGCGGATAAGCTCAATGCTCAGCTGAACGAAGATACGCTCGCAAAACTCAGCGACAGCCTCAACAAAAACGGCATAAGCGTTGTTTATCTCAAAGACAGCGACAATGCATACAGCAAAGCTGTTGACGTTGTCCTCATTACAGCCAAAGACGAGCAATCTCTGCAAGGCTTTGCCGCATCATTTGAGAAACAGCTTGAAAGCGGATACACTATTGCTGTTTCCGACTGCATCTGCGCAGACACCCCTGCAAAGACGGATAATTACGGCGCAGAAATCATCAACAACGGCACAGCCGCCTGCTCTGTCGAGGGCAAAAGCACACTCAACCTTATGCTCTTCCATACTGCCGCATTCTACGGCAACCAGGGCAGAGTAACGGGCGGCAAAGAGCTTGTGCCCGAAAAGAAGACTCACGTTTTTACCTACGCACTATATCCGCACAAAGGCTCTTACAGAGAAGCAGGCACCTACGCAAAGGCGGCATCGTTCAACGAGCGGATTTTTGCAATCTCTGCACCCGAGCAGAAAGGAAAGGCATATCTGCCCGAAAAGATGTCATTCCTCAGCTCGGATGACGGTTTTGAAATAACAGCCTTCAAAGCAGGCGGATACCCGATGGCGGCAATGAAAGACGAAACAAAATCTCCTGCCCAAAGAGGTCTTGTCATCCGCGGCTTCGAAACCCTCGGCACAAGGCACGAAATCAATATCCGCACCGGTTTCTCAATCACAAAAGCAGAGAGCGCAAACCTGCTTGAAGAAAACAGAACCGCAGTTGAGTGTGGTAAAAACGGCATTTCAATCCCCGTCAATCCCAACTCGATTGAAACATTCGTGCTTTCTCCCGAAGTTCCCGAGTCTATGGGTTACGACGTGCTCGGCACAGAAAAGGATATGACAGAGCCCACATACGTCAGAAGCTGGGAGCACGATATGGGTGCAGTTGCAACGGGCTACCTGCGTTTTGCCGCAACACTCGATAAAAAATCGGACGTTATTGATGAGCTCACAACGAAGATTCATCTCAACGCCGTCAACAACTCGGCTGACAAAAATGCTGACGTGAACATTTCGATAGTCTGCTCTGACGGCATTGCATCCGACACAGAATCCGTTTGCGTATCACTCAAGCCCGAAGGCAGCACCGTTATCCCGTTCAACGTAACCAAAGACTCGCCCGACAGAAAGGGTCAGGTCAAGATTTACTATGAGTATGACGGTCAGCAGTTTACAGACGTTTACGAATTCGGCTACTTCAATCCCGATATAAGGCTTGAAATCAAGGGCAGCAAAATCCTCTGCACCGTATCCAACCCCACCGATCAGCACCTTGAAGGCTC
>JAFOBC010000073.1 GCA_017382015.1 Clostridia bacterium | reverse complement strand
CGGTATTGTATGGATGTCTGTATGTATGGTTGCTCCGTGGCAGGCGAGCAGATATCTTATGGCAAAGAACGAGCATTCCGTAATTCGCTCCTCAATCTGGGCAGCATTCTTTGTGTTTGTACTTGAGTTTATTGTCAAGTGCGGCGCAGCACTGCTCAATCACTTTTCTCCTGAACTTGCAGACCAGTCACACATCATCATCTGGGCAACAACAAACCTTGTTCCCACGGCTCTTGGTGCCGTAATGGTTACGGGTATTCTTGCGGCAGGTATTTCTTCGGCAACAACATTCCTTTCAATAATCGGCACTACAGTTGTTAACGATTTCTTTAAGCCGAAAGAAAATGATGCAAATCACGACCTTAAAAAGCTGAACGCTGTAAGAATTGCAGTTGTTGTAGCGGCCGCAATCGTTATGCTTCTGGCCTATTTCAATCCGCCCCAGGTTTTCTGGATTATGTTCCTCGGTGCAACCGTTGTTGCGTGCTCCTGGCTTCCTGTTTGTATTGCAAGCATCTGGAGCAAGAGGGTTACAAAAACAGGTGCTTTCTGCGGTATGCTGTGCGGATTTATCGGCTGTGGCGGAATGAAGATTGTTGCATCTGTTGCAAAGCTTGATCTGCCTGTTTTTCTGGATCCGTTCTTCATCGGTCTTGCTGCGAACCTGATAGGTATGACCGTCGGTACACTTCTCACGAAGGTTACACCCGAGGAGAAGAAACAGCGAGAGGCACTCTTTGTAATTCCCGAAGCTGAGAAAGATCCTAAGGAAATCAAAAAAACAAAGAAAACCGTACTTGCTTCAGTTATTCTTGGTGCGGTTGTTACTGCCGTGCTCATTGTATTCTGGGTTGTACCGTACACTTCAAATCTCAACTAAATCTAATGCGGCATACGTTACCGACGTGTGCCGCTTCTTTTTTTGCCATATAAACACCGTTGGCTGATAACGCACCTAAAAGGTTGACATAACCTCTTAAATTAAATATAATTAAAAATATGGATTAACGCTGGTTACAGCGAGAAACAGCGAGGTTTTATTATATGTTACTGTATATAGATCCCGGTACGGGAAGCATGCTCTTTACAGTGCTTATAGGTGTGTTGGGTGCGGCTTTTTATGCCGTGCGAATGCTGGCAATAAAGCTCAGGTACAAATTGGGCGGAGGTAAGGCGGATTCATCGCTGAAAAAAGAACCGTTTGTAATTTTCTCCGATGATAAAAGATACTGGAAAATATTCGAGCCTATTTGCCGCGAAATGGATGCTCGCGGTAAAGAGGTGCTTTACATAACGGCTTCTCCCGATGATCCTGCTTTGAAATGCGAATACAAAGGCGTTAAAACAGAGTGCATCAAAGAAAACAATAAGCTGTTTACAAGGTTGAATTATCTTAATGCAGGTGTTCTGCTCTCAACAACACCGGGTCTTGAGGTGTACCAGTGGAAGAGATCGAAGGACGTTCTGCATTATGTGCATATACCTCATGCGGCGGGTGAAATCACTCTCTACAGAATGTTCGGAATCGACTATTACGATTCTATACTTTATTCCGGTGAATTTCAGGCGAAGGATATCAGGCTGCTTGAAGAGCTTCGTAATCTGCCGCAAAAAGAGCTTGTTGAGGGTGGAATACCGTACCTTGATGAGATGGCGGCAACACTTGAAGCTGCAGATCCGATAGGGGAGCACGAGCGCACGGTATTGCTGGCTCCTACCTGGGGCCCCAGCGCAATCTTTTCTGTTTACGGCGGCAAGATTATCGAAATGCTGTTAAAAACAGGTTATCACATTATTGTCCGTCCTCATCCGCAGTCTTTCATATCAGAGAAGGAAATGCTCGATAAGCTGATGGCTCAATTTCCCGAATCCGATAAGCTCGAGTGGAACAGCGATACGGATAACTTTAATGCCCTGCACAGGTCGGATATTCTTGTTTCCGATTTCTCGGGTGTTATCTTCGATTTTGCTTTGGTTCACAATAAGCCCGTAATATACACATCGCCTGATTTTGATCTGAGCGTGTATGATGCCTGGTGGCTTAAGGGTAACGATATGTGGGTCTATTCAGCTCTGCCGCGAATCGGCTGTGAGCTGACAGAAGACAGTATGAACAATATCAAAGAGCTTATAGATAAATGTCTGACTGATGAGCATTATTCCGAGGGAATACAGGCTGTCAAAAATGAAGCCTGGGCAAACATCGGAAACGGCGCAAAAGTAGCCGCAGAGTATATGATAAACAAATATGAAGAGCTTTCAGCGGAAAAGGAGGGTAAGAAGTGACGTTCGGTTTAATACTCGAAACATTGGTATTAGGGCCGTTAAAGCTGCTGTTTGAGCACGTTTTTAAGATTGCGAAAAGTATAGTTGATAACCCTGCTTTAGCTATAATTGCAATGAGCCTTGTTATCAATATTCTTGTTTTCCCGCTGTACAGGCGTGCTGACGTAATGCAGGAAGAGGCGCGCGATATTGAAAAAAAGCTTCGTGACGGAGTAAATCACATCAAAAAGTCGTTTTCCGGCGACGAAAAGATGATGATGCTCCAGACATATTACAGGCAGAATAACTATAAGCCTACTCAGGCAATCAAGGGCTCAACTTCGTTGCTGCTTCAGATACCGTTCTTTATGGCGGCGTACGGTTTTCTCTCACATTTGCAGGATTTGCAGTATGTGTCATTCGGCCCGATTGCAGACCTGAGCCAGCCTGACGGTCTTCTTGTAATAGGTGGTGTGGCAATCAATGTTCTGCCTATTATAATGACCGCTATTAACTTTATTTCAAGCACAATTTACCTGAAAGGTTTCCCGATTAAGAACAAAATCCAGATTTACGGAATGGCGATATTCTTCCTTATTTTCCTTTATCCGTCTCCCTCGGGTCTTGTTTTTTATTGGACGTGCAATAACTTCTTCTCTTTGTGCAAAACGATTCTTTATAAGGTTAAGAATCCGCAAAGAATTATAAGTGTGATTGCTTCTCTTACAGGTGTTGCGGTGATAGCTTTAACCGTATTCAAGGTTGAGGGCTCAGCGCTTAAAAAGGTAGTTTTCATAGCGTTTGGCGTATTGATGCAGGTTGGCTTGTTCATTCCTGCAATCAAGCGCTTTGCTTCAAAGCACATTAAGCCCATAACGGCTCAACCCGATAATAAGCTGTTTACGGTTGGCTCGTGTTTTCTGGCTGTGCTGTGCGGTGGCTTGATTTCTTCTGCGCTTATAGCCGATTCACCGCAGGAGTTTGTTGATGTAACGTATTTTTATCATCCGCTTTGGTTTGTTGTAAGCTCGTTCTGCTATGCTGTGGGAACGTTTCTGATATGGATGAGAGTTTTTTACTGGCTCTCAAAGCCGAGCGTTAAGGTGATTTTTGACAGGCTTGTCTGGGTAATGTCAGGACTTATGGTTGTCAACTATATGTTCTTCGGCAGAAATCTCGGCAACATTTCTTCCAACCTTATTTACAGCGAAAAGATGTCGTTCGAAATCAGCGAACAGCTTATCAACATTGCTGTTATGGCTGTTCTTGCCGTAGTGCTGTTGATTATTGTAGCAAAATGGAAGAAAGCGGCGGCAAGCGTTTTGCTGGTGGCAACACTTGCGGTAGGCGTAATGTCTGCGGCAAATATGTATACCATTAAAAAATCGGTTGATTCCATCGACTTGAATGCAAGCGTTGAAATGCCCAACTTCAAGCTTAATAAAAACGGCAAAAACGTAGTTGTGATAATGCTCGACCGTGCAGTCGGTACATATGTACCCTATATATTCAACGAAAAGCCGGAGCTGAAAGCGAAATTTGACGGATTTACGCATTATGCAAACACAATCTCTTTTGGTGAATCAACAAACTATGCAAGTCCTCCTCTGTTTGGCGGATACGAATATACTCCTGTTGAAATGAATAAAAGAGATACGGAGCTTATGGCTGAAAAGCACAACGAATCGCTTCTCGTTATGCCTGTTCTGTTTTCGCAGAATAATTTCGATGTAACCGTTTGCGATCCGATTTATGCCAACTATCAGCTTTCTCCCGATTTGTCAATTTTTGATGATTATCCTGAGATTGATGCATATGTTACAAAGGGTCAGTTTGAATCCGAGGAGCAAAAAGAACAGAGCAACATTATGAACAGAAGAAACATCTTCTGCTTCAGCCTTATGAAATGTATGCCCGTTACCGCGCAGAAATATGCATATAACAACGGCCTTTATTGGAAAACGGAATCGTACGGTGAGGTGCTGTATTCCACCCATGTTATTGAAAGCACGTCTGTTGCAACAGGACACAGCAAACCGTTCCTCAAAAACTACACTGCTTTGAATAATATGGCAAATATGACGCAGATAACGCAGGAGACAGGTAACACATATCTCTTTATTTCCAACGATATGACTCATGAGCCTACTATTCTGCAGGCGCCTGATTACGTTCCTGCTGACGTGGTTGATAACACAGCGTATGATGCAGAGCATGCCGACAGATTTACGGTTGACGGCGAGTCGATAGACGTAACTTCAATCAACCAGATGTCGCATTATCACGTCAATATGGCTGCGCTTGTTCAGCTCGGTAACTGGCTGGATTATCTGAAAGAAAGCGGTGTTTACGATAACACAAGGATTATTATCGCTGCTGACCACGGCCGCGGTTTCCACTCTTCCGACGTGTTTGAGTTCGAGAATTATAACTATATGAATCGAACCGCCGAAACTTATTATCCTCTGCTTCTCGTAAAGGATTTCGACAGTAAGGGCTTTACAACGTCTTATGAGTTTATGACCAATGCTGACGTGCCTACGCTTGCAACACAGGGGCTGATAAATAACCCTGTCAATCCCTTTACAGGTAACCGGATTAACAGCAACGAAAAGTATGCTCACGACCAGATGGTTGTTCTCTCAACTATCTGGAGCATCGATAAGCATAAAGGCTATACTTTCCCTGCAACAAGATGGGCATCTGTTTCAGAAAATCTGTTTGATCAGAAAAACTGGACTTATTACGATGAAGAAATTGTACTGAAAGAGCACAAGCTCCCTCAGTAATCTCACAAAAATAAAACCGCAATGAAACTTAAGTTTCGTTGCGGTTTTTGTCTTTTTAAGGTTTGATTTATAATCCGTAACTTATAAAGTTATCATCACGGCTTTGCTATTACATAGGGTTGTACGTAAGGCTTGATTTTTTCTGCGCAGGCGCCTTCACGCCACATGCCCATAAATCTGCCGAGAGGGAAGGTGTAATATCCGTCCTGATTGTGGTCGGTAACGTCGTAAGGGTCTGCAAAAATAAGCACGTCGTCATAGGGCGATTCGGACGAGCAGGTATCGATGCCTATGAGCACCTGCCAATGTCCTGCCCAATCTACCCAATCAATCATAATCGGGTTGCCGCTGTCGATTGTCTCAACGAAGAATTTTTCAACTTCTTCTATCGTTTTGAAACGTGCATACGTATCAGCGTGAAAATCTACATCCCAACCGATAAGGTCAAAAAAGTCGGCAATATTTTCAACCGTCGAGCCTTTGCTCGGGTGGCTTTCCACAAGCTGGCTTACAGCGATTTCGTGGTATTTTTTCTTTCCGAACCAGTTGAGAACCATCAGCGCGCAAGCGGCACCGCAGGTGTATTCCGTAGTTTGCTGATATGTTTCAAAATGGCTTAAAATATGCAGCGAACCTTCGCTTTTCATATTGTAAAAATCATTTGCCACATAATATTTTGATCTGTTATGGTCAGTTATGCCGCCGAAGGCAGATGCACCGTCTTTTTGCGGATTATCTCCGTATTTTTCGGGGTAGGGTATAGTGGAAGGCTTTTCGTCTGCCGAAAACATATTGTCTTTAGCTTTCTGCATAATAAGTGCGGTATCGGCTCCGTAAATATCAAGCCCCTCTGCACAGTAGAAGTTCACGGTTTCAATGCCGAACAAATTAACCGCAAGTGCTTTAACGTACTCAAATCCGAAATTGTTTTCACCTATAAATCCTCCGGCTGTAGTAACGTAGTAAAGCTGTTTGGCTTTACAGAGGCCTACGGGGATTCCTTTGTCGGAATAACGGAAAGTGATTCCGCATACTGTTATGTTTTCCAGGTAAGTGCGTAAAACTGCAGGGAACAAAAGATCCCAATACGGTGCGGCGATTACAATTTTATCCGCTGCGGCAAACTGTCTTGCTGTTGCAAAAAAATCATCGTCTGTTTTGCCTGCTTTGAGCAACTCATCTCTGCGCCTGAGTGTTTCAAAATCCAAAGGCTTCAGATTTTCTTCAAACAAATTTACCGTTTCGATATTGTCACCGATACTGCTTAGCAGATGCTCAGCAAGTTCGTTTGTGCGTGAGCACTCTTTGAAGCAGGCGTTTATGTAAAGAACTGAATCCATATCAAAATACCAACGTTTCTACCTTATCAAGTGTTTCAATGAGTTTTGCTTTGTAATGGTTTACCGTTGCCTTGTCTGCATTTCTGCGCAGACCGCGGCGGAGAAGGCGCATATAGCCGATAACCTTTGCCTTATTCTCAACGTCGTCTATTGTTTTTTTGTCATCTGTGCCGAGGTATGCGGCAAGAGAAAGGTGCCAGAAACGTTTTGCCGTATCTGCATCAATTCCGATGAATGTTTCGATCTCTGCTTTGTCAAGCTCGCCGAATCCTATATAAGCGTTGAACGTTGAACCAAGCTCCAGAACGGGATGTCCTACTGCCAGCGTGTCCATATCAATAAGTATGGGTTCGCCGTTTTGAACCATAACGTTGTTGGAGTGGTAGTCGCCGTGAATCATATAATTGCTGTCGGGTATTCCTTTAATAAGCATACACATTTTCTGTGCATGCTCGCTGTCAAGGTAATCGGAAAGGAAATCTGCCCATTCCAGAACCCATTTTTTGTAATCCGGCAGAGTGCCTTCTTCAACCTCGATTGAATGAAGCTCTTTCAGCGTGTCCGCAAAATAAGCAACGCTTTGGCTCAGGTTGTCAGCATTTGCTTTGATAAGCTTTGTTACGGATGTTGCGTTGAGCAGCTCTGTAAGGCTGCCGTAGCCGTCACCGATGCGCACAATGCCGTAGGGGATAGCTGTGTTTACGCCAAGCACAAAAGCTCTTCTTGTGTTTTCTCGCTCCTGCTGAATTTCAGGGAGTGCATCTCTGTTGAAATACAGCTTTACAATTGTTTCGTCATCGTAGCGGTAAACAGCTCCGTTAGCACCCTTTGCAATAAATTCACAGCCGTCAATGCTGATTCTCGGATAAGTTTTTTCAATAGTTATCATTTCCGAAAAGCCCGTCATTTCAAAAACGCTGTAAACCTCGGGTGAAACGTTTATAATTGCAAGCTTAGGCTCTTCTTTGCGCAGGCGAAGCATTACTCTGAGACCTGCGCTTGAAATGTATTCAAGAGTGTCAGCATCGAGGACTGTATGTGTGCCGGGGTGAGCATTCCTTATTTCTGCAAGAGCGTTCTCAACCTCAGCTGCGTTTGATGCATCAATTCTTCCGTCAAGGCTTATGTATAAAATGTCTTTATCTTTTCTGTACGCGATGTTGTTCATAGCGACCGTTCCTTTAAAATATGATTATTTACTGTTTTTACTTGATTACCAGAATGTCTGCAAATCCTGTCATCTCAAAAATGTCCATAACGTCTTCGTTTACATTGATAAGCTCCATGCTGCCCTGTGTGTTCATCTTTTTCTGCGCACCGAGCAGAACTCTCAGACCTGCGCTTGAAATGTAGTTTACTCCCTGGAAATCAAGCACAAGGCTCTTGAGTGCTTCGCCCTCGTTGTTTATAGCTTTTTCAAGCTCGGGGGCTGTTGTTGTGTCGAGTCTTCCTTCAAGCTTCAGAACTGTTGTACCGTTAGTGTTTTCAATGCTGATATTCATAAGTGTTTCTCCCTTTTAAATCTTTTTTGTCATAGTCAGTATGTTCTGACCGTTTTCGTAGGTGTAAGAAACCGTATCCATGGTTTTCTTTGTGATGAAGATACCGAGACCTCCGATTTCTCTTTCTTCTGCAGAGAGAGAAATATCCGGCTCATCTTTTTCGAGGGGATTGAAAGGCACACCATCATCTTTCATAACGATGGTCATAAGTCTTTTATTCTCATCAAAGCTGAAGCAGAGCGAAGCGTTGCCGCTTCCGTCTTTATAGGCGTAACTTGCTATGTTGACAAATATTTCTTCAACTGCAACGCAAACTGCCATAGTGATTTTTAAAGAGCATCCGAAGCTTTCAAGGCATTCTTCCGTAAACGCCATAACATCAGACAAGGCATCTTTACTTGCGGGGAATAATTTTTGCTCCATAGCAGATTCTCCTTTCTTTTTATAGTCAAAAAGAAGCATGGTGATATCATCAAACTGAGGAGCACCGTCTGCAAATGAGTCGATGTCATCTTTGAGTCCCGAGAGCAGTTCTTCTGCATTCAGCTCTTGGCTTTTGCTCATGTAAGACAGTAATCTGTCTTCGCCGTAAAGGGATTCGCTTTTGTTTGTGGCTTCTGTTACGCCGTCGGTGTAGAG
Source organism: Clostridia bacterium (assembly GCA_017382015.1). Classification (GTDB taxonomy): domain Bacteria; phylum Bacillota; class Clostridia; order Oscillospirales; family Acutalibacteraceae; genus UBA8612. The sequence continues at coordinate 3,422 of JAFOBC010000073.1, read as the reverse complement.
CAGTATTCTGTCGCCTTTGCTCAGCTTCATTTCATTTGCTTTGTACTTTATGCCTTCCATGCCGGCAAGCACAAAGCCCGGTCTGCTCTTGAGATATTCACACTTGCCGTCAGCGTGTGTAATAACCGGCGGATTATGTCCTGCGTTCGCAAAGCTCAATGTGCCTGTTGTAAGGTCAAGCTTTCCGAGCCAGGCTGTAACGAACATACCCGATTCGTTGTTTTCGCAAAGCTTTTCGTTAGCGAGAGTGAAGATTTCATCAACGGAAAGTCCTCTCTCTGCAAGGTCTTTGATGATGGTTTTTGCCGTCATCATAAACATAGCAGCGGGTATTCCTTTGCCGGATACGTCAGCGGCAAGGAAAAGTACTGTATTATCGTCAAGCGTATAGAAATCGTAGAAATCTCCGCCGACTTCTTTTGCGGCTATCATACGGGCAAAAATCGAGTAATTTTCCGTGTCGGGGAAGTTTGACGGTAGGGCAGAGAGCTGAATCTGCTTTGCGTATTCAAGCTCTTTGTCTATTCTTGCCGCAGCTTCTCTGATATATCTTTTCAGCGTTGCAACGGTTGAGTTGATGTCGTCTGAGAGCGATGAGAATTCGGCGTTTGAGCGCACGTCAACTTTTACGTTGAGATTGCCGCCCGTAATTTCTGAAAGAGTGCCGTTAATTTTCTGCAGGTTGTTGATGATAACCTTTTTTATCAGGAAGTAGATAAATACGAACAGAGCTGCGAATATCAGTATCAGCATAAAGATGCTTGTATAAAGAGAAGCGTCTCTCATAAGCATCGCTTCTGCAGAAGGCATTGCGGCTATGATGCAGTAGCCCTCGACAAAAGTGAAAGCGTAAATATATTCTTCGCTGTAATCGTTTTCTGCGTTGATTATGTTTGTTTTGTAAAGCTTACTTGCGGATTCGCCTTCAAGCATTACCTCATCGGGGGTTATTCCTATTGTAGAAATATGTTTTCCGTTTCTGGCGGTGTTGGTTACGAGGTTGAAGTTTTCGTCGCATACAGCGATGAATCCCGTGCTGCCTACGTGACGGTTTTGTGTTACGTCTATAACAAAGTCGTCAAGAACGTCATGAAACTGGTCAGCATTATAACCTACCTGTATGAATCCGCCTTCATCAAGGGTGACACCTGCGTATTTTCGCATCGTTACGTTGTCATAGCCTTGCGGTCTGTACAGCTGCACAAACTCGGTTTTATCGCCTGTGAGCACCATGAATTCTTTTGACTGTTCGGTGCTGTTCATATCGAAACTGCCGATAAGAGTGTCGAGGGTTGAATTGATAACCAAGCCTTCGGAATTGACGACGTTAATTTCTGAAACGTTATAATATTTCGCAAGCTTATCAAGCGATACAGCTTTGTTGTTTTCGTATTCTGAGCGGATACTTTTTGTCAGGTTCAGCAGATTTTCGTTTGATTTGCCTCGTACGTCGGTTATAACATCTGTGATTGCAGAGGTAAATACTTCTCTTGTTTCAATTTCGGCCATTCCGCTCTGCAGAAAATACGTAAAGGCACTGGTTATAACGCAGGCGATAACGATAAGCACAAGAAGCCTGCGCTGGAACGTCTGCGAAATGCGTTCGTTTTTCCTTTGGCTTTTTCTGTATTTTCGTTTGAGCAAAGATACAAGCATAAGAGAGATTCCTACGGCTGCCGCATTTCCGATTACCATAGGCAGTGTTGCGGCTTTTACAAACTCAAAGGCGTATGCCGAGTCGTTCATGTTTGTAAAGAAAATCATAAGCATATGAAGCACTTCGCAAACAACCGTTATGAATACACCGTAGCTCCAGGTGGGCTTTTTGTTGTCGAACATAAAGCGCCTGAGTATTGCTGCGATAATACCTGCAAGCATTGTTGATAGGGAGCAGGCTATTCTTGTGTATTCTCCTGCGCCCCAGTAAACCGAAAAAAATCGGTACGCGCCGCCGAGGACACCGGATATGATGCCGGCAGGGCCGCCGAAAATGAGACCTGCGCAAAGCGGTGCCGCATCGCGCACGTTTGCTACCGTGCCGAGAATCTCCACACCGTAGCTTGAGGCAAAGGCGGATAAACCGCCGAATACGATACCTATTAAAATTTGTTTTGAAGTAAAGCTGAGTTTTCGGAATCCCGTTTTTTTGTCAAGCAGATAAAAAGCGGCTACAAAAACGCAGTTGAGTAAAATCGGAACTAAAAGCTTCATTCCGTTTCTCCTTTATTGGGTTAGTAGTGTATAGGCGGTTTTTATAAGATCCCACATCATACTGCCTAAAGCGTTGAGAAGAATGATGATAAACATATACACCATAACACTGCCCATGCTGATAGAGTTGCGGGATATATTGAAATAGAAGTTAAAATGTCCTTTTAAATTAGCTTCGCGGCTTTGCTGCCATTGGTATGTAACGACGTTTTTTGCATCGTAGTTTGAGGGGAGGAAATCTTTGTACAGTTCTTCCTCAAGCCTTCTTATTCTGTAGCACGATGCGTCGTTGATTTCGTAATCATCGGCTATGGAAATTGTTACAACAGCTTTTTTTAGCTTTTGTCTGTGAAAAGCACCGATGCTGTTAATCTCTTTAGGCAGCAGTCTGGCTTCGTTGATTCTTACAGAGCAGCCGTAGCTTTCTGAGATGATAGGCGACATAATCATATCTCGGAATCTGGTCAAAAAGCTGCCGACCTTTGTTCGCTGTTTAAAAACCTCGGTGATGGATTTGTGAGGTATGCGGAACATAAAATAAACCTCGTCATTATCGAGATGTTCAAATATTGAGTCAAAAGCAATGCTCATCACGGTGCCTTTTGACACTTGCTTTACCGTGTAGCCAACAGCAGAAACGTGAACTATGTCAACAGTTTTTCCGTTGTAAGCAATTTCGGATGTAACAGCGTTCTTTTTGTAATCGATAACGCACATACTGCTGAAAATTGCTCTGGAAAGATTTTCGTCTTTGAAGTTGAGCGAAACGTCTTCGATTTCACTTTTGTCAACAGTAAAAGGGAAATACATATTAAGTGAATTGGTTTCCTTTACGCCTCTGATATGGATTACTACGTCCATATAGCTTTTGCCCTTGGGGTTGAGCCAGTTGTTGAGGTAAATTGTGCTGGTGTCGTCGCCGTCAACCCAAAATGCCCAACCGTCATCGGCAAATAATTTATTTTTCTTGCTCAATTCGATGCACCTTACTTATAATGAAATTCGGTTTAATAAGCTTTAATAATTATATTATTTTATCATAATATTTTTCTTATTTCAATATTTTTTGCATATAGACTCATATGATGTCTAAAGGAATTTGCAGACAGATTTCAAAAGCTCCCTGTGTCGGTTTATTGCCGATACAGGGAGCTTGTTTGTGTTTCATATATCTCAAAATTAAAGAGGGCTTTGTGCGTTTCGTTTGGGAT
>JAFOBC010000072.1 GCA_017382015.1 Clostridia bacterium | reverse complement strand
ATGATTGCCTGAGCAATGCCGTTTTCGAGGTTGGCGGCAGTAACTCTGTTGGGTGCACCCTTTACGAGGTTGCTTGTGTGCATTGCCGCCGCTGTGCAGGGCTTTTCGCAGTAAACAAGCGCAAGGTCGTGCTTTGTTTTATTCTTTCTGATACCGCAGTGGACTGAGTTTGCCACAAAGCCAAGCGGTGTGGTAACTGTACCTTTAATAAATTCCATTTATGTTCTCCTTGAGTAGCTGATTAGAAAGCGGGGGGCACTAAATTAAGTCCTGCGTTTTCGTCAAGACCCATAATAAGGTTCATATTCTGTATAGCCTGACCTGCGGCACCCTTTACCATATTGTCTATTGTGGAAACAACAATGAGTGTGCCTGTGCGGCTGTCGATATGAAGCGAAATATCACACATATTTGTGAATTTAACGTTTTTAAGGTTGGCTGTTGCGCCGTCTGCAAGCACACGCACAAACTGCTCGTTTGCATACTTTGTTTCGTAAGCTTCACGAACCTGCTCCTTTGTAACACCGTCTTTGAGCTTGAGGTACATTGTGGAAACGATACCTCTGTTGACGGGCAGAAGGTGGGGGACAAATGTGACCTTAATCTTCTTGCCGCCGAGCTTTGAAAGAGTCTGCTCGATTTCGGGTGTGTGGCGGTGCATACCTACCTTGTAGGGTGAGAATGCCTCGTTACAGTCGGGGTAGTGTGTAGTCTGGGTAAGACCTCTGCCTGCGCCTGTTACACCGGACTTGGAGTCGATTATAACGCTGTCTGTTTCAACAAGGTCGTTGATAATTGCGGGAGCAAGACCGAGAGCTGCGGAAGTGGGGTAACAGCCGGGGTTGGCGATGACGTTTACGCCCTGTGCCTTGTCTCTGAAAAGCTCGGGCACGCAGTAAACAGCTTCCTTATGTATCTCGGGCTTATCAAACGGCTTCTGATACCATTCGGTGTATTCCTCTTCGCTCTCAAGGCGGAAGTCAGCACCGAGGTCAATGAATTTTCTGCCCTTTTCGAGGCACTCTGCTGCGAGCGGCTCTGAAAGACCGTGAGGCAGGCAGGCGAAAACAACGTCGCTAAGGTCAACTGCTTCACTCTGGTTGATGCAGACCTTGTCACAAAGGCCGAGAAATGAAGGGTAGATATCGGAAAGCTTCTGTCCCTCAAAGCTCTTGGAGCAAAGGGCAGTCAGCTCAACGTCGGGATGGTTGAGAAGAAGGCGGACAAGCTCAGCGCCTGCGTAGCCTGTTGCGCCGATAACGGCTGCTTTGATTTTCATAGTGTATCAATTCCTTAAAATGGGATTATTTCTTGATTCTGTTGTTTACGCAGGTTTCAAGCTTGATTGCCTCGTAAACGTCTTCGCCAAACAGCTCGCATACGCCCTGATATTTCTCAAGGGGAAGTGTTTCGAGTGTCAGCTTTTCTTTGATGCAAAGCGCAACAAGCTCGCCCGTTGCCTTATATGCATCGCGGAAGGGGAGACCCTTGCCGACAAGGTAGTCAGCACAGTCTGTTGCATTGATGAAGCCCTCTGCTGCTGCGCGGCGCATATTTTCGGGGATGACGCGCATTGTTTCAATCATCGGGTCAAGTGCCGTCATACACATCTTTACTGTGTCGATTGCATCGAATATTGCTTCCTTATCCTCCTGCATATCTTTGTTGTATGCAAGGGGAAGACCCTTCATAGCTGTGAGCAGAGCCATCAGGTCGCCGAAAACTCTGCCTGATTTGCCTCTGATAAGCTCAGCGATATCGGGGTTCTTTTTCTGCGGCATAATGCTTGAGCCTGTTGAGAATGCATCATCAAGCTCAACAAACTTGAACTCCCATGAGCACCAGAGGATAATCTCTTCGCAAAGGCGGGAGAGATGCACCATAAGGATTGAGAGTGCAGAAGCTATTTCAAGACAGAAATCTCTGTCAGATACACCGTCGAGTGTGTTTTCAACAACGCCGTCAAAGCCGAGGAGCTGAGCGGTCATAGCGCGGTTTATCGGATAGGTTGTGCCGGCAAGAGCACCGCTGCCCAAAGGAGAATAGTTCATTCTTGCCTTGGCGTCAGCAAGTCTGCCCATGTCGCGCTCAAGCATACTGACATATGCTGAAAGCTGCATACAGAATGTGATGGGCTGTGCACGCTGAAGATGGGTGTAGCCGGGCATAATCGTGTTTTCGTTTTCGTGTGCCTTGTTGAATATTGTGTCCGTCAGGTGGCGGAGCATATCCATAACCTCTTCGCACTCCTTGCGCAGAGTAAGGCGTATGTCGGTTGCAACCTGGTCGTTACGGCTGCGACCTGTGTGCAGACGCTTGCCTGCATCGCCGATGCGTGCTGTGAGAGTCTGCTCAATGAATGTGTGGATATCTTCTGCATCGGGGTCGATGAGAAGCTCGCCGTTAGCGATATCATCCTTAATCTGTTTGAGTCCGTTGATGATTTTTTCGCAATCTTCAACCGGAATGATGCCCTGTGTGCCGAGCATAACGGCGTGGGCGATTGAGCCGTCGATATCCTCGCGGTACATGCGGCTGTCGAATTTTATGGATGAATTGAAATCGTTGGTTCTTTTGTCAGCTTCCTTTGCGAAGCGTCCTGCCCAGAGTTTCATTGCATTTTCCTGCCTTTTTGGTAATTGCCGATTAATCGTGTTGCGATTATCAGCGCGAAAATTTTTGGTTTTCCGACGGGAAAACAGCCGCCGAAAACCGAAATCTGACTAATCGGCGGTTGCTTCATTAAACAACATTTGGGCGGAGTTTTACTCCGCCCTTATCTGTATTGGTTTTCTTACTTGTTGCGCTCTTCCTCGAGGATTGCACGAACCTTGATCGGGAGACCGAAGAGGTTGATGAAGCCTGCGGAATCCTTCTGGTCATAAACTTCGTCAGCATCGAATGTTGCAAAATCCTCGCTGTAGAGTGTGTAGGGCGATGTAACGCCTGCGTTAATCATGTTGCCCTTGTAGAGCTTGAGCTTAACGTCGCCTGTAACTGTCTCCTGAGTCTTGTCAACGAATGCGCTGAGAGCCTCACGAAGGGGAGTGTACCACTGACCGAAGTAAACAAGCTCTGCAAAACGGAGAGCAACCATCTCTTTGTAGTGCTGTGTATCACGGTCAAGAGTGATTGTCTCGAGAACCTGGTGTGCCTTGTAGAGGATGGAGCCTGCGGGATTCTCATAAACACCGCGGGATTTCATACCGACAAGTCTGTTCTCAACAAGGTCGCAAAGACCGATGCCGTTTGCGCCACCGATTTCGTTGAGCTTTGTGATCATCTCAACGCCGCCCATCTTGACGCCGTCAAGTGCTACGGGAACGCCCTTCTCGAAGGAGAGTGT
>JAFOBC010000010.1 GCA_017382015.1 Clostridia bacterium | reverse complement strand
TTATACGCAGGAGGAGCGTCCTCACGATTCGGAGCAGTTTGATGTTTCGGATCAGCGTACGCTCGATGAGGTTGTACGTTGGCTTATGGAAAACGGCCACATTCCCTCGTTCTGTACGGCTTGCTACCGCGAGGGCAGAACGGGCGACAGATTTATGAGCCTTTGCAAAAACGGACAGATTATCAACTGCTGTCACCCAAATGCGCTTATGACACTTACCGAATATCTTGTTGACTACGCAAGTGATGCGACAAAGGAAATCGGCTACAGCATGATTATGGATGAGCTGAAGAAGATTCCCAAGGATAAGGTAAGAGATATAGCGACACAGAATATTTCGGATATCAGAAATTCAAACAGACGCGATTTCCGATTCTAAAGGAGAATTCAAATGGGACTTAACAGTGTTGTTTCGGCTGAAAGAGTTCATATCGGCTTTTTCGGGCTTCGCAACGCAGGTAAATCGAGCCTTGTTAACGCTGTTACGGGGCAGGAGCTTGCTCTTGTTTCCGACGTTCTCGGCACAACAACCGACCCTGTTAAAAAGGCTATGGAGCTGTTGCCGCTGGGGCCTGTTGTTATAATTGATACACCCGGCACAGACGATGAGGGTGAGCTTGGTATGATGCGCGTTAAGCGTGCCAAGCAGGTGCTCAACTATGCCGATGTTGCAGTGCTTGTCGTTGATGCGGCAAAGGGTATGAGTGAGCTTGACGGCGAGCTTGTTGCGGCATTTGAGAGCAAAAAGCTGCCGTACGTCATAGCTTACAACAAGGCGGATTTGCTCGCGGAAATACCGCAGGAAACCGAAAAAGAGATTTACGTCAGCGCTGTAAATAAGCTCAATATTGAGCGGCTTAAAGAAAAAATAGCGTCGGCGGTCAAGAGTAGTGCCGAATCAAGATGTATCGTTGCAGACCTGATAAATGCAGGTGATACGGTTGTGCTTGTTACACCTATTGACGAATCTGCGCCTAAGGGCAGGCTTATTCTGCCTCAACAGCAGACGATACGCGATATACTCGACACACACGCCACAGCAATTGTTACAAGGGAAACCGAGCTTGCTCAGACACTTGATTCGCTCAAGAATCCGCCTGCGCTTGTTATAACCGATTCGCAAGCATTCGGTGTGGTTTCAAAAATCGTGCCGTCGGATATTCCGCTTACATCTTTCTCAATTCTCTTTGCAAGATATAAGGGCAACCTTAACATACTTGCGAGCGGCGCCAAGCATCTTGATTTGCTCAAAGACGGAGATAAGGTGCTGATTTCTGAGGGGTGTACGCATCACCGTCAATGCAACGATATAGGCACGGTCAAACTGCCGGGATGGATTGAAAAACATTCGGGTAAGAAGCTTGAGTTTGAGTTCACATCGGGCGGTGAGTTTCCGCAGGAACTCTCACCCTATACCCTCATCGTGCACTGCGGCGGCTGTATGCTCAACGAGCGTGAGGTGCAGTACAGGCTCCGTCAGGCTGCTGATGCAGGCGTGCCAATAACAAATTACGGCACGGCAATAGCTTATATGAACGGTATCCTCGGCAGAAGCCTCAAGGTTTTTGAGCAGAATTGAACAAACTTTCTTATTGTTTTTGCGGCATTTTCGTTAATCGGAATGCCGCATTTTATTTTGTTATTATTGATAAGTGCTTGAATTTATGTTATAATTTTGTAGTATTTGTGGAAATTTGTTCATTTTAACACAATCGCATTTTGAAGGAAGGAAGTTAAGTTATGAAAAGAGCAATATCATTATTTTTGAGCATTATTATGATCTTTTCGGTGATGGTAATTTCCGTTAATGCAGATCAGACAACGGCTCAGAATCCGAACGAAATAGACGTCAGCTTTATGAATAACCTGACTAATGCGCTCAGCTTTTTCAAGTATGGCATAAAAGATACGCGTGTTTATCTCAAGCCTACGGAAAGAGATAATGTGAGCGAATTCTACATTGATTACACAAACAATGAGGGTGCTGACAACACTACCGGTCTTGGTGCTTACTACAACCACGAAACGGGCGAGGTTTTTGGATTCAACTACGATAAGGGCGTTTTTGACAGCGGCTTTGCGTATAACGCTTTCTCCAATCAGTTTTATGCAACAAACGATTGTTGGCAGCGTCAGTTCGGCTTCACCCCGATTTACGATATTATGGCAAAGCTTGCTTTCGATTACACAACAAAACGCATCTTTTTCGAGTATGAAGGCAAGGATTGGATGATCCAGATCTGGAAGGGTAACTATGTTTTCGATATGTTTGTCGGCGGTGAAATCGGTGTCTACAACAAGCCCGACGGCAAGTTGGGTATGTTCTACGACTGTGCATCTGATGCTGAGATGATGCCCATTTCAATGAAGGTTTACAGCGATGAACGTACATACATAAACAGAGAAGAGACACTCACTTGGTGGTCAACAGGCTTTGTGCTTGCAGACCCTGTCGATCCGATGTCCCTTACAATGGAAGGCACAATCACATTCCCGACAGAGGAGATGTGCTCTGCGTTTGCGAACAGCACAGAGTTTGTTTTTGGTGTTGACTGCACTCAGGACGGAGCGGTTGCAACACTCGTTTGGTAAATAAAAAGCAAGGCTTTCGCCGTGGTGTGGCGATGCCTTGCTTTTTTGTTTTATTTCGGTTTGTTATAACTCATTGCCTGTTCTGAGTCTCCTATACCCCTCGTTGTCGGGTCTACGATGATGCCGAGCTGTGCCAACAAGGAAACGGCTGTGATGAACAGATTCTGCACAGCGTCTTCTGTGATTGACGGCACGATGCCTGCAAGCGCCAACACCGAATAAACGAACGTAATCATAACAGGAATTGTCGCAATCCAGAATGCAGGCTGTCTGAGCCTTACCTTCCAGTTAATCTTCAAAAAATCACTCCTTCAAAACTTTATTTGTGATACTGCTCGAGGTCATCAATTCTGTGGTTGATGACCTTTATTTTTTCTTCTTCAACCTCATCGGCACGCTCAAGCTTGTACACTCTGTCAATCAGCTGGTTGTGTTTTTCAACCTTTTTCTCAAGCTGCTCAATACGGTAGTTTGTCAGCTTTGAGCTGACGATGATTCCGCCGAAAGTGCCGCCGAGTGAGCCGATAAGTGTAACCAGCGCGGTGATGATTTCAGCCAATCTTACTTTACACCTCCCGCATATGCCACAAATCCTGCCTTGGTTGTGCCGCCTGCGGAATATGTGACAAGGTAACAGCCGTCAACAACCGCAACGCACGTTGCTTTTTCTTTTGCGTTAAGCGAACCTATGCTGCTTCGCTTTGCCTTGCAGTCGGCAACGGTCTGATATACCTTTTCTGCTGTGCTTCCGTTCTGCCAAATCTTTGCCATAAAGTCACCTTCTTTATCGCTGAATTTTTCCCAATTAATTACGCTGTTGGGATTTAAAAGATTCTTGCCGTAGCCCCACGTTTTGGAGCTTTGAACCTCGATGTGCAGATGTGCGCCGTAGCTGTTGCCGGTGTTGCCCATTCTGCCAAGTATCTGACCGCTTACGATTCTTTCGCCCACCTTAACCGCAGGCTTATCTGCCATATGCGCATATAGAATAGAGCGGTTATCATCGGTGCGGAATACAATGTGGTTGCCGTAGCTGTCACCGCAACTGTTTACACGGGTAACGATTCCGTCAGCGCAG
>JAFOBC010000071.1 GCA_017382015.1 Clostridia bacterium | reverse complement strand
TATCAAGATGTGAGGGACTAAGACCAAGTGCCTTGAGTTTTTCAATCTGAGCAACTACTTCGTTCTTAACCTCGTCAAGGTCAGCATGCTTCTCGAAATCATCACACTCGTGATAGAAATAACCTTCACTGTCACGCATTGAAGCATTGGCACCAACGCCGACGGGACCCCAGCGGTAATTATCCCACTCGCTTGTTGTTGTAAGATGAACACCAATTGCAAATTCGGGATGCTCTTTAGCAAACTTAACAGCCTCGGGTGCCCAACCGCAAGGAGCCATAATTGTTGATGATGTGATGCCGCCTGACTTTAGAAGATCGAAAACAGCAAAGTTGGCAGAACGGCACATGCCGAAATCGTCCGCATTGATTATGAGATATCTTTCCATATTTAACAAATCCTTTCATTTATAAAATTGCAAGTAACCATACTTATTATATAGTTAACAGTATAAAAAGTAAAGCATTTTATTTCAAATAAAGTAATATGCAAATATTTTGGATAATTGCAGTTTTTACTTGCATAAACGCAATGTTTCTGTTAAAATAGTCAACGATATTTGCGGGTATGGTGGAATTGGCAGACACGCAAGATTTAGGATCTTGTGCCCACAAGCGTGCAGGTTCGACCCCTGTTACCCGCACCACTGCTAAAGAACATTTATATCAAAATGTTCTTTAGCTTTTATTTTATTGAAATTCACCTTATGATGAGCTATAATGGATGTCATAATGATTAGAATTACTTTTACATCATAACAAAAGGACTGATAACTATGCATAAAAAACTTGCACCAACACCGCCAATGGGTTGGAACAGCTGGGATTGCTACGGCGCTGCCGTCAACGAAGAACAACTGCTTGCAAACGCAGACTATATGGCTAAACACTTAAAAGATTACGGTTGGGAATACGTCGTCTGCGATATTCAGTGGTCCGAGCCTACAGCTGACAGCTTTTATTATCACCACTTCGCAGAACTATGTATGGACGAATACTCACGCCTGATCCCGAGCGTTGAGCGTTTCCCCTCCTCTGCTGACGGCAAAGGCTTCAAGCCGATTGCTGATTATATCCATTCACTCGGACTTAAATTCGGCATCCATATAATGCGCGGCATTCCGAGACAAGCTGCACACCGAAACACAAAAATAAAATGCGAAGGCGTGACGGCGCGAGATATAGCAAAGCCTTCATCTGTATGCTTATGGAACCCCGATATGTACGGAGTTCAAACAGAGAAAAAAGGAGCGCAAGAATACTACGATTCTATCTTTGAGCTTTATGCCTCATGGGGTGTTGATTACATAAAGTGTGACGACATAGCAAACACAGAGATATTCCCCCATGATCCGTACTCTGCAAGAAAAGAAATCGAAATGATTCGAAAAGCAATAGATAACTGCGGACGTGATATGGTTTTGAGCCTTTCCCCGGGTCCTGCTCCCGTTTGGGAACACGAACACCTTGCCGCAAATGCAAATATGTGGCGTATGACCGGCGATTTCTGGGATGAGTGGGAGAAGCTCCACGCAATGTTTGAACGTTGCTACGTATGGCAGGAATACGTTCAGCCCGGTGCCTGGCCCGACTGCGATATGCTGCCCATAGGCAGAATCCAGTTAACAGAAGAATTGCCGCAATACCGCAACCGATACACAAGATTTACACACGATGAACAGATAACAATGATGACCCTTTGGGGCATATTCAGATCCCCGCTTATGATTGGTGCTGAAATGCGCGAGAACGACGAATTTACTCTTTCTCTGTTGCAAAACAGAGAGCTTATTGATATGCTCAAAAATTCAAGCGGCGCACGTCAGTTCAAGCGTGAAGAAACTGACGGCAAGGGTGAAATCATATGGACGTCAAAGGGTGAAAACTGCAAATATGTTGCACTTTTCAACACAGATGATAAAGAAAGAGAAATCATATTTGATATCACCGACATCGCTGTAGGCGGCGCAGAATACGTTGTATGGGATATGTGGGCACACAAAGAGCACGCCGCAACAAAAGATACGTTTGCAGCAAAAGTAAATTCGCACGGTGCAAAACTTTTCAAAATTACACTAAAATAAAACCTAAAGGCTTTTCAGAACCATTGACGTTTCTGAAAAGCCTTTTATTAATGTTCGGAATCATACATCATATAATAATTGTCAATACCCTCACGCTTCCAATAATCATGTTTGATTACTTTGAAGCCAAGTTTCTCATAGAATTTAACATTATCCTTGTTCTGCGCCTCAAGACCCAACTTATATCCCTTTGCTGTAAGCTCTTCTATTCCCTGCTTGATAAGCTTTGTCGCAATACCTTTGCCCTGATGCTCAGGCGCAACAAACACAGGAGAAATGATATATGTGTTCTCCGGAAATACTTTTACATCGAGATGTGAATAAGCCATCAGAGTTTTAAGCGTTTTAGGCCAGTACATCCAAAGGAAAAACCAGTTTGGATACATAAGAAAATCCAACACATCATATTCGTTATGTGCTTCGCGCCAAACACAGATACCGCGATTTTCTTCATCAATGTAGATAAAGTCCTCACGGTTTGAGGTTGCAAGTCGCTCAATCATAAAATGATAAACGAACCTTTTGCGAAATTTTTCACTTTTTGTAACGTATTTATGCACAGGGTCATTTACATAAGCCTCTGCAGCCATACGCGCGAAATATTTAAGAGTTTTATTATCCATAGGTTTATTTTTCAAATTAATCACCACCGATAATATATCATAAACACATTCCTAAAATCAACAAAAATATTGTTTTACTGCTCTCACGCAATCTGTAAGTATATTTACTTGTAGTTGCGCGTGTGATATAATCATAAAAACAAATCTTAAGTTTGTTGTTAACTGTAAATTACATACACGAGAGGTAAAAATAATGCTGAGAAAAAGACAGGTACACCTAGATTTTCACACAAGCGAACACGTACCCGTAGGTAACAATTTTTCAAAAGAGCAATTCCAACAAGCACTCAAGCTCGGTCACGTAGACTCTATTACTGTATTTTCAAAATGTCATCACGGTTGGTCTTATCATCCTACTGAAGCTAACGAGATGCACCCGCAACTTAGATTTGACCTACTCGGTGCTCAGCTTGAGGCTTGCAAGGAAATCGGCGTCAATGCACCTGTTTACATTTCAGCGGGCTATGACGAAAAAGACTTTGTGCGACATCCTGAATGGCGCTACAAGCGCTCACCTGATAAAGCTGACACAGAAGAATATGAGAACGAAGTGCATTTCCATCTGCTTTGCTTTAATACAGCCTATCTCGATGCTCTCTGCGCGCAGATTGAAGAAGTTATGGTCAAGTACAATCCCTGCGGCATTTTCCTTGATATTATTTCTCCCAAAGTATGCTACTGCGAAAAATGCATCGCAGATATGAAAGTTATGGGACTGGATATCAACAACGAAGCTGACAGAGAAAAATTTGCCCGGATCACATTCTACAAATACGTCAACGCAACAAACGCAGCAGTAAGAAAACACAGCGATACGGCAACAATTTTCCACAACAGCGGTCACATTCCCAAAGGTGACCATAACTTTATCAATTCCAATACTCATCTTGAGCTTGAGAGTCTGCCTACCGGTGGTTGGGGCTATGACCATTTCCCGCTCTCTGCCGCATACGTACGCACTCTGGGCAACAAAGAATATCTGGGAATGACTGGCAAGTTCCACCACAGTTGGGGTGAATTTGGCGGCTTCAAACACCCTAATGCGCTCATTTACGAAACATCACTCAGCATTGCAAACGGCGCCGGTTGCTCAATCGGCGATCAGATGCATCCGTTGAGCGAAATGAACTTGGCAACTTACGGACTTATAGGCAAGGCTTACTCACTTGTTGAAGAAAAAGAACCGTGGCTCAAAGGAGCTGTGAATATTGCCGATATTGCTGTGCTCAGCGCTGAGGCAACAACAGGCAACCGCGACGTAAAAGCCGACATAGGCGCCAACAGAATGTTGCTTGAAACAAACAGAATTTATAACTTTATAGACGAAACAGCAAACTTTGCTGACTACAAGCTCATCATTCTGCCAGATGTTGCCGGAATAAGTGAAGAAACAGCACAAAAACTGAAGATCTTTATTGATAACGGCGGCAAAGTGATATCCAGCGGAAAATCACTTGTAGATAACGGTAAATTCATTATTGATATCGGCGCTGAATACATTGGAGAAAATGAATTTTCACCAACTTACCTTATCCCCTGCTACGAGACGGTCAACGGAAAAACAGAATACGTTATGCGATGCAACTCATATTTATTTGACTGCAACGATTGCGAAACTGTTGCACAAATGCAAAACCCATATTTCAACAGAACACTCGCGCATTTTTGCTCTCATGCACATACCCCGAACAATCCTGAGCAAACTTTCAAAGGGGCTGTTATAAAAGGTAACGTAGCATACATAGGCTGGGATATTTTTACGGCATACGCCGAACACGGCCACATCTGTTTCAAAGAGCTTTTCTCAGCTATCGTAGAAAAACTCATCGGTGATGATTTTACGGTCAATGTCGACATTCCCGATAAAGCTGTTGTAACTTATACTGAGCAAAAAGATTTTAGCCGTAATATCCTGCACCTTCTTTACGCTCACACAACACTAAGAGGAAAAAGCACAGAAGTTATCGAAGACACAGTACCGTTATACAGCGTAAAATGCTCTGTAAAATCAGACAAAAAACCGGATGAAGTTTATCTTGCACCGAGCGGTGAAACGATTGACTTCACATACGACGGCACTTTTGTTAACTTCACAGTACCCAAGGTTGATATCCACCAGATGGTAGTAATATCAAAATAAAAAGCAACCTCCTGCGTCAGAAAAATTCCAAACCGCAGGAGGTTGTTATTTTAATATCAGTTTACGCCGTAAAACTCAAGAAGTGCAGGATTGATAACAGTTTCTGTCTGATCAAAGCAAGTGCTGTGACCGCCACCTACAATCATAAGTTCTTCAGCACCTTCGATAGAACGGGTAATCTTTTTGGAGTGCCATCGCTGAATCATATCGTGCTCGCCATAGATATTGAGAACAGGCACTTTAATTGCTGAAATATCTGCAAAAGTGAGGCTTGGCTGACCTACCATCATACCTTTGATATCGCGTCTGCGTGCATATTCGGGATCGTCGTAAAGCCACGCTTCGATACAGAGAATTATATACTGATACGTAATCTGAATCTGATCAAATGTGTTTGTGCCGAGGGTATTGATATTAGAACCCATAATTACAAGCGACTCTACACGTTCCTGATGAGCAAGCGTAAAAACAACGCCAAGATTGCCGCCGTCGCTGAAGCCGAAAATCCTAGTTTTTTCAACATTCAGGTAATCGAGCAGTGCAGCGATATCATCGCTCATTGCTTCAAACGTCATTGCACCTTCAACCCAATCTGATTTACCGGTTGCTCTAGGCGACATACATATAACCTTAAAATGCTTTGACATCTCGGGAAGTATGCTTCCGTCAAACGAATGCATATCACCACCGTTAGGCGGTAAAAGCAGCAACGGTTCACCATCGGGTTGACCGTAAATGCCATACTCAATATTAACACCGTTCAGGTTAACCACTTCATACGCAAAGCATTCAACAGCTGAATCCTGCGCACTGCTGACGGGCATAATACCAAACATTATAAGCACAGCAAGAACAAGAGATAAAGCTTTAAATTTTCTGCTCATAGCTTTCCACCTCAATCAAGTTTAAGAAACATCTGCAGAATACGCTTAACGCAAAGCTCAAGATCTGCTCTTGTTATGCGGCCATCTTTATAGCCGGCCATAAGATCATCCGGATAACCGCAATGCATCTTCATATCATTGCCTGCCTTAACCTCTTTAACCGGATCGTTCTTTACACCCCAGTCAGTTACGACCAGACCGTCATAACCCCACTCGTTGCGAAGGATACCCGTGAGAAGCTCATAGCTTTCAGAAGTATGCTGACCGTTGATAAGGTTATACGAAGACATTACAGTCCAGGGATTGGATTCTTTTACGGCAATTTCAAAGCCTTTAAGATAAATCTCACGCAAAGCACGCTCGGAAAGTCTTGAATCACAACCAAATCTGTTAGCTTCTTTATTGTTGCAAGCAAAGTGCTTCATAGAAACAGCAACCTTCTGAGACTGAACACCTCTGATATCGGCAGCAGCGCACTTGCCTGCAAGATGCGGATCTTCAGAGAAATACTCGAAGTTTCT
>JAFOBC010000070.1 GCA_017382015.1 Clostridia bacterium | reverse complement strand
TATTTCGCTGATTCTCGGCATTTCGATTGTCGCTCCCGTGCCGAATTATAATCTCGAAGAGCCGACAGGCGAGGTTATGGAAGTTACAGTTATGAGCTTTAACGTTTACATCGCAGGCGCAGGCAAGCAGTCTCCCAAAAACAGAGGCGCACTTGTTGCCAAAACAATCCGTGCTCAGATGCCCGATTCATTCGGCCTTCAGGAGGCTGATAAGGCATGGGTTGACCGTGTCAGCGAGGCTATGCCCGAGTATGCTTGGGTAGGTGTCGGCAGAGATGACGGCGCTGAGGGCGGCGAGTATTCGCCCGTATTCTATCTCAAGGATAAGTACACCCTTGTTGACAGCGGCACTTTCTGGCTTTCCGAAACACCCGAAGTTCCCTCAAAGGGCTGGGATGCTATGTTCAAACGCATCTGCACCTGGGCAATTCTTGAGGATAATGAAACCGGCAAGCAGTATGCTCACTTCAACGCGCATATGGATCATATGGGCGGTGAATCACGCGCAAACAGCGCAAAGCTTATTGCTGAGAGGGCAAAGGTTCTCGATATGCCCGTTGTTATCACAGGCGATTTCAACACAGATGAGGGCACAGCGCCTTATTGCACTCTTGTTGAAAACGGATTTATGGATACAAAGTATGCCGCAGACGACACAATGTCTATGGGTACTTACCATAACTTCGGTATGAATAACGTCACTAAGGACGGCGCATCTCCCATCGACTTTATCTTCGCTTCTTACGGCAAGACTAAGGTTGACAGCTATAAGGTGCTTTGCGATAAGGTGGACGGTCAGTATTCGTCCGACCACTTCCCTGTTGTTGCTAAGCTCAGGTTCAGCAGCACACCCGTAGGCGAAACAGGTCTGAGGGTTATGTCCTTCAACCTTCGCTTCAAGGAGCCGCTTAAGCGCCTTGGCGATTTGACAGATGTTATTGCTGCCGCTCAGCCCGATATCATCGGCACTCAGGAGGGCACACCCGACTGGATGCATATCCTCACAACTGAGTATGCAGGCGTTTACGGCTATGTAGGTGTCGGCAGAGACGACGGCGCAAACGAAGGCGAGCATTCTGCAATCTTCTACCGCCTGGATAAGTATAGTGTTGTTGACAGCGGCACTTTCTGGCTTTCAACTACTCCCGACGTGCCTTCGCTCGATTGGAATTCAGCCTGCAACCGTATCTGCACATGGGCTGTTCTGGAGAGCAAGGCGGACGGCAAACAGTTTGCTGTGCTCAATACTCACCTCGATCACGTAAGCGCAGAGGCACGCGTCAACCAGGTCAAGCTTGTTAAAGAAAAGGCTGACAGCTTTGATATCCCCGTTGTCATCACGGGCGATTTCAACGCTACGGAGGAAGACCCCGCAATAACAACACTTTCGCAGGGCGGATATACAGACAGCCGCTATGCTGCTCCGATAACTGATGATTCGGGCACATATAACGGCTACGAAAAGGGCAGAGACGATTACGAGCGAATCGACTATATCTTCTTCAACGCAGGCTTTAGCGTAACAAAGTACGATGTTGTTGACGGCGTTTTTGCTTCCGATCACTTTGCTATCTATTCCGACCTTCTTTTTCAGGAGGAAGTTAATTGAGTAGCCTTATTTTAGCTTCGGCTTCTCCCAGACGAAGGGAGCTGCTTTCGCTTGCCGGCTTCAGCTTTGATGTTATCACAGCCGATGTTGACGAGGTGCTCGATGCTTCGCTCACTGCGTCACAGCTTGTTATGTCCCTTGCTTTTCAGAAAGCGTCTGCTGTTGCGTCGGCGCATACGGACAGCACGGTTATCGGTGCGGATACCGTTGTTGTGCTTGACGGCAAAGTGCTCGGCAAGCCCCACAGCGATGCCGAGGCAAAGGAGATGCTTCGCAGTCTTTCGGGCAGAACTCACGAGGTATATACCGGTGTCTGTATGATAAAAGGCGACAAAGTGCATCAGTTTTTTGAGTGCACAAAGGTCACCTTCTATCCGCTTGAGCAGGAGCTGATTGACAGCTACGTTGCAAGCGGCGATTGCAATGACAAAGCAGGTTCATACGGCATCCAGGGTCAGGGCTGTGTGCTTGTCAAGGGCATTGAGGGCGATTACTTCAATGTTGTCGGCTTCCCCGTGGCTCGCTTCTGCCGCGAAATCAAAGCTTTTGCTTGACAAACGGTATAAAAGTATATATAATTCAATCCGTAATTTGAAATTGAGTTTCAGTTTCAAATTACGGATTTTTTTCTTGGAGATTTGCAATGTCGGAGTATAATACAAAACAGCGCGAAGTACTGTTGCGATTTTTTAACGATAATATGCACCATCATTTTACGGCGGCAGAAATCGAGCTTGAGCTTGCAAAACGCGGCGAAAAGCTCGGCAAGGCAACGCTGTACCGCAGGCTGGAGCGTCTTGTGGATGAGGGTGTGGTGCGCCGCTTTGTGGCAGACGATGCAAGGGTAAGCTGTTACCAGTATGCAGGTGGTGACGAGTGCAAAAACCACTACCACCTCAAGTGCCTCAAGTGCGGCGAGCTGCTTCACGTTGAGTGCGATTATCTTGATGAAATGGGCAGCCATGTGCTCGAGCACCACGGCTTTGTTGTCGATATACAAAAAATAACTATCTGCGGAGTGTGTGAAAGATGCGCAAAGGCATAAAATATTTGTCGCTTCTGCTGTGTGCGGTGCTGGTTTTCTGTTTTGCCGCCTGCGGTCAGAGCGATACGGAAAAAAACGAAAACGGCAAAATAAGCGTAGTCTGTACCCTGTTTCCGCAGTATGATTTTGTGCGCGAAATAGCAGGGGACAAGGTGGAAATAACTCTGCTTCTCACCCCCGGCACAGACAGCCACAGCTATGACCCCAGCCCTGCCGATATGGTCAAAATCAATAAGTGCGACCTGTTTGTTTATACGGGCGAAACTATGGAAGCGTGGGCAGGCAATATCGTCGGCACGCTTGATGATAGCGTCGATGTGCTCAACTTGTACGATGCGGTTGACATTGAAAAAGCTGAAGAAAACCATTCCGATCACGCCGAAGAATCGCACGATCATTCGGCTGACCCTCATATATGGACATCGCCTGTCAATGCAATGGAGACAGTAAGGCAGATTTGCGCAAAACTCTGCGAAATTGACCCTGACAACGCGTCTTTTTACAAAACTAATGAACAGACCTATCTTAACAAACTCGAGCTTCTGGATGGCAATTTCAGGGCTGCAGCAAGCTCTGCTAAGCAGAAAACAGTCGTTATGTGCGACCGCTTTGCGATGCTGTATTTCTGCGAGGAATACGGACTTGATTATATCGCCGCCTTTGATTCCTGCACATCCAATACAGAGCCGAGCCCTGCTGTAATTGTAAAAATCGTCAACGAGGTAAAGAGCAAAAATATTCCTGCCGTTTTCTGTGCTGAGCTGTCCAACCGCAAGGTTGCAAGCGCTGTTGCAGAGCAGACGGGTGTTGAG
>JAFOBC010000009.1 GCA_017382015.1 Clostridia bacterium | reverse complement strand
GACAAGGTTTACCTTTGCCTGCTCAACACACTCTGTGCCGTCGAGCTTAACGGTTGTGAAGCCTGTTGCCTCATATTTGTTGCCGTCTCTGCCGCTGTTGCGACCAAAATAGGTAAGCTCTTTTTTGTATTCGCCGCCAAAGAAACTCATTGAAAAAACGTCTGTTTTTTCGAGAAGCTCGTAGGTATATCTCTGCGGACGGATGAAAACAAAAACAACGTCCTTGCCCCAAAGCTCGCCCATACCGCCCCAGCTGACGGTCATAGAATTGACAGCGCCGTCTGCCGCCGCAGTAACAAGCGCCCACTCATCATTAATCAGCTTGACGGCTGACTGATTCACGTCACGAATGTTTATTTCTTTGAAAGACACATTACCACTCCAATATTATTTATTGAGCAAAATCTCGTTATAACACGCTACGCTGTCGGGATGGACACAAGCACCCTTGAAAACAAGCTCGTTTATGCTGTAGCGCTGTGTATAAAGCATCGTTTCTTCAATGCTTTTTTCAGCCAGCTCGCGCACAACGTCAACGTCGTTATAATCTCTGTCCGCCGAAATAAAATCGGCAATATATATAACCTTCTCAAGAAGCGACATACCTGCACGCGCCGTTGTGTGATAGCGCACGGCATCAAGTATCTCACAATCAGTTATATTCAGCTTTTCTTTAATATATACCGCGCCGCTCATTGCATGCCAGAGCTTGCGGTTAACACGCTCCAGCTCAGACAGCTGAACACCGCCGAGGCTGAACAGCTCAGCGTGCTCGTCTGCGGTTGCCTCTTTTGTTATATCGTGAAGCAAGCCTGCAACAAACGCCTTATCCTTATCGGCACCGTAACGCTCGGCAAGCTCAACGGCGCTATCCGCCACACAGAGCGAATGATGATAGCGGTAATCGGAAAGGCGGCTTCTCAACAGCTCTTTATACTCATCAATACAGCTCATCTGTAAATCCCCCTATCATCAATGTATGCACGCACGGCAGGGTCAAGCAACCCGTCGGTACTTTCGCCGTTGCGTATAAGCTCTCTTATCTGAGTAGAGCTGACCTCAAACGGAGCAAGCGAAGAAACAACGAGGCGTTTGCCGTTGAAAAATTCGGGCACACCGTGCTGCTTGAGGAGCGAATCCTCCTCCTGCCTATCTGCGGCACAAAGTGTTACCATATCGAGAATTTCCTCGTGTTTATACCACCTGTCAAAGCTGAGAAGCATATCGGAGCCGACAATAAAAAACAACTCATCCCCCGGATACTGCGCACGTATCTCAGTGAGCGTATCAAAGGTATAGCTCTTACCGCCTCTGGCAAGCTCGATAGTGCTGATAAGCGCATCAGGGAAAGCGAGCATACACATATTCATCCTGTCTTCACCGCTTGCAAGGTCAGGGCTTACCTTATGGGGCGGCTGAGCCGTAGGAATAACAAGAAGCCTGTCGAGCGAAAGTTCGTTAACGAAATGCTCGGCAAGCCTTGTATGACCGATATGAGGCGGATTAAACGTACCGCCGAAAATACCTAGTCTGCTCATTTGTCTTTTGAAGTACGTCTGCTCTTGCGGACGAAATGAACCTTGTAGCCCTGCTTCTTTGCCTCTTTCTTGGTTGCGGGGCGCTTCTTCTGCTCGCCCGGCTTCTTCTCGCCGTGGAGCTCAGGGCTGTAGCGGTAGAGCACAATAACACCGCCGATTACCTGAATAACGTCAGCACCGGTTGCAGCTGCAAGCTCATCTGCCGCCTGACGGGGTGTGATGGGGCTTGACTCAAGCAAAACCTTAACTTTTATAAGCTCTCTTGCTCTGAGGGCATCATCAGTCTGCTTGATAACGGCATCGGACATACCGCCCTTGCCCAGCTGAAAAAGAGGCTCAAGTGTGTTAGCCTGCGCACGGAACGCAGCTCTTTCTTTACCTGTCATTTTATCCAATCCTTAATTATTATTAGCTAATGCCTCGGCAAGCGCTTTAAGCGCATTGCCTCTGTGGCTGATTTTATCTTTTTCCTCGGCAGTAAGCTCGGCAAAGCTCTTATCCCCTACCATAAATACGGGATCGTAACCAAAGCCGCCGTCACCCTTGGGTGCATAGCCTATCTTACCCTCGCAGGTGCCGTTGACAACAATCTCTTTACCGTCGGGATAGGTGCAACAGATTGTACAGACAAAGCGTGCCGTACGCTTCTCATCGGGAATATCCTTGAGGTTCTCAAGAAGCAATGCGATATTGGCAGGGTCGTTACCGTGGTCGCCTGCATAGCGTGCAGAGTAGACACCGGGCGCACCGTCAAGCGCATCAACCATAAGACCCGAATCGTCACCGATGCAGGGCATACCGCTTTCCTCACAGCCGCTGCGGCTCTTGAGGCGGGCATTCTCCTCAAACGTTGTACCTGTTTCGTCAACATCCGTCAACTCAACGCCTGCCTGCTCGGCAGTGAGGATATCAACACCGAGAGGCCCGAGAATACGGGCCAGCTCGTTGCGTTTTTTCATATTGTGTGTTGCAATGATATATTTCATTTATTCTTCCTCTTCCGGGTCTTCAGCTACGTCAAACAGACCCTCTGCAAATGCTGCGGGGTTGAAGGGCTGAAGGTCATCCATCTGCTCACCGACACCGACAAACTTAACGGGCACGTTAAGATCGTGCTTGATTGCAAGCACAACACCGCCCCTTGCAGTACCGTCAAGCTTAGTGAGAACGATGCCTGTGATTTCGGCAACATTCTTGAACTCTCTTGCCTGATTGACCGCATTCTGACCTGTTGTTGCATCAAGCACAAGGAGGCTCTCACGGTCAGACCAGGGAAGCTCACGGTCGATAACGCGGTAAATCTTGGCAAGTTCATCCATAAGGTTCTTCTTATTGTGAAGTCTGCCTGCGGTATCGATGATGATTATATCTGCATTTCTTGCTTTACCTGCGTTGATTGTGTCGAAAACTACAGCTGCAGGGTCAGCACCCTCTTTGTGCTTGACTATATCGACACCTGCTCTGTCAGCCCATATCTGGAGCTGATCGATAGCAGCGGCACGGAAAGTATCCGCCGCACCGAGGATTACCTTTTTGCCCTGAGCCTTATACATAGCCGCCATCTTGCCGATTGTGGTTGTCTTACCTACACCGTTGACACCGATAACAAGGATGATTGACGGCATTGTAATCATTTCCATCTGCTCGCCGCCGTCAAGAAGCTCGGCAACAATCTCCTTGATTGCTACCCTTACCTGCTTACCGTTGCGCAGGTTTTCCTTAGCAACCTTGGCACGAAGCCTGTCGATAATCTCCGTAGCTGTAGTAACGCCGACGT
>JAFOBC010000069.1 GCA_017382015.1 Clostridia bacterium | reverse complement strand
GGGCGGAATTGTCTGCACCTCGGGCAGAGGCGGCATTTACCCTGCCGATCTGATTATCGGCACTGTCGAAGAGGTTAAGAACGATACAACAAATATTTCGTCTTATGCAGTTGTAAAAACTCAGGTTGATTTCTCTCAGCTGCGTGACGTGTTTATTATCACCCAGTTCAGAGGTATGGGTGTCGGTGATACCAATTGATAATTTCTGAAAACAGAAATTATCAGTGATATAAATCCTACGGATTTTCGATATGTTGCTTTGCAACGCGATATACCTTCGGTAAGATATGCACTTCGGTGCACGGGGATTTATATCATTTCGCAGGCGAGTGAAACGAGATTATATCGTATTTTGTGAAACAAAATATATCGAGTGACCGACAGGTCACATATCGTAAAGAAATAAAACGAAAGGAGCGAGAAAATGATTCCGCAGGTGTGGAAAGAAAACAAACCGAAAATAATGCGCCGCGGAATTTTTTTCCTGTTGGTGATTGTTGGCGGTGTGCTTCAGATTTCTGACGTGCTGCCGACTTTTTTCGGCATAAAGTTTTTGCCGCTTTTGCCGCTGACTGTTGTGCTCGGTATGTTCGAGCGTGAAACCTACGGGCTTTACTACGGTTTGCTGGCAGGCATAATCTGGGATATGAACGTCGGACCGGGCGATGGCTTCAATGCGTTTTTCTTTTCGCTTGTCGGCTTCAGCTGCGGTTTGCTTATGACTTATCTGATGATGAACAACCTCATCACGGCAACAATACTCGGCTCTTTCTGGACAATTGTTTATTTTATTGCTGCGTGGCTTGTTTTTGTTGTGTCAAAATGTGCCGACGGCAGCTTTGGTGTTCTTCTGGCGGATTATCTGCCTGCGGCACTGCTGAATATAATAATGATTCCTCTTTATTATTACGCGGTGCGCTCGATAATGAAACCGTTCAGACTTATGGAAAACGATGAGATATCTTTCTGATATTAAAATAAAAAGGAGTGAGCGATACGCAACAGAAATTTAAATATACCAAACGTGGGCTGGCTGCGATAATCGCTCTCAGCCTGGTGCTTACGGTCTTCACCGGTGTACTTTTCAAGATTCAGGTTATTGACGGCGAAAAATATGCCGCCGCAGGCTCTTCAATAAAGGTTAAAACGGTAAAGGTTGAGGGTGCGCGCGGTGATATTCTCGACCGTAACGGAAGCCCGCTTATCACAAACAGACAGGGCAACTCAATAATTTTTGATTATTCTTTCTTCCCGTCAGCAAAGGAGCAGAGCAAACGAAACACCATAATAGGCGCGCTGATTGATATGTTTGAGCGCAGCGGTCTTGAGTGGATTGACAGCCTGCCGATTCTTATGTCGGCGGACGGCAAATCATACGTCTTTGCACCGGACAGAGAGAAAGATATTGATGAACTGAGAACAGAGATTCTCGATCTTCAGATTTATGCGACAGCTCAGAACTGTATGGATGCACTTATCGAAAAATACGAGCTGGAAGCGTTCGATCCAGTCAGAGCGAGGAAGATTGCTTCCGTCTGCTACGGAATGAGACGTATCCTTTTCTCTGTCAGCGCACCTTATACCTTTGCGGATGACGTGCCTACGGAGGTTGTCGCACTTATTAAAGAAAACAGTGCCTTCTTCCTTGGCGTAGATGTTGATATCGTATCTTACCGTGAGTATACCGACGGCGCATTGATGCCGCATATTCTCGGCAGAGTCGGACTTATCAGCGCAGAGGAATATAAAGAGAAAAAAGAAGAGGGCGAATCATATGCACTCAATGCCGTAATCGGTAAAGAGGGCATTGAAAGCGCAATGGAAAAATACCTGCGAGGTGCAAGAGGTGTCAAAACCGTCAGCACCGATGCCGACGGCAACGTTACGACCGACTTTACAATCGACCCCGAGCAGGGCAACACGGTTGTGCTGACGATTGATAAAAACCTGCAGGCGGTTGCAAAGGATGCGCTCTCAAACGGTCTTGAAGAGCTCAGGGAAGACAGTATGGTTGACCCTGCAGGCGCTATTGTTATTCAGGACGTAAACAACGGCGAAATTCTCTCGAGCTATTCTTACCCGAGCTATGACGTTTCAACTTTCTCTCAGGATTATAACGAGCTTCGTGAAGCAACAAACTCACCTCTGTGGAACAGAGCGCTGATGAGCACGTATTCACCCGGTTCAACCTTCAAACCCTGTACGGCGATTGCCGCACTTGAAGAGGGGATAATCACAACCGAAACATATTTCAAATGTACTCGAATCCATAACTATCTCAATCACAGGTTCCAGTGTCTGCAGCCGCACGATCATCTGACGATGAACGTTGTGTCGGCAATCAACGAATCGTGCTACATTTTCTTCTATAACGTTGCCGAAAATACAGACATACAGACCATAAACAAATATGCTACTCTGCTCGGTCTCGGACAGAAAACAGGTGTTGAGCTGCCGGAGACAAGCGGCAGACTTGATGACCCTGAATACCGTGCTTCAATCAATCAGGAGTGGATGCCCGGTTTCACACTGCAGAACGCAATCGGCAACGGCGGCAGTATGTTCTCGCCGATTCAGCTTGTAAACTACTGCGCAACAATTGCCAACGGCGGCACACGCTACAGACCGCATTTTGTAAAGACGGTAAAATCGGCGGATTATTCCGGAACCGTGTTTGAAAACGGCGCCG
>JAFOBC010000068.1 GCA_017382015.1 Clostridia bacterium | reverse complement strand
CAGAAAAATGATAAATGCTGTGACCCTGAACGGAGCAGGCTGACGAAGATGCGCCTTATTTAACATCCGAGCGAGGGAACCGCAGGCGACAGAAAGAACTTAAAATTCAGATGGCTTTGGTAGCCGTTGCGGTGACGGAACACACCTTTGTGTTCCGTTAAGCCGAGCGAATTATAAACAGTCAGCCGTCGCGGAGTGCTTGCAGCTCAAGAGTTTTTTTGGTCACTTTTGTAACGCATGACAAAAGTGACTGCAACGTGACGTTGCATCCTTCACCTCAATAAAATTGAGGCACAAAGGCAAAGAGATAAAACGAGATAAGCACTTGCGTTTAATATTGACGACGTCACGCTGCATCCAATGCCTCAATAAAATTGAAGCACAAAGGCAAAGCGATAAACCAGGCGAGCACAGTTCGCCCCTACGTTTGCAATCCTCCGCCTTTTGAAAAGGAGGCAATAAAAGCTCCTTTTGAAAGGTGATTCCCCACAGTGTGGGGAAATGTCACGAAGTGACAAAGGGGACGGCTCAGTCAGAGCTGTCACCGCAGGTGACTGAGGATTGTCAGCAGGTGACGTCATTTACGACGTAAAGTCATGAAAGAGATAGGTCAATAAAACGTGCAAACATAGTTTGCCCCTGCGATTTTTGGAGCAAGAGTAGTTAAATCGCACCTGTAGAGCTGATATCAGCCGCCGGTATATCAGCGCAAAGGAAAATTGTGACGTGAAATCCTCGCTTTGCTGAAGTGTGATGTAAAAAATAACAAAGAATAGATAATAATGAATAATTAATAAAGAAAAACAACGTGACGGCAGCCATCACAGGCGGTTTATATTGTCAATAGCGAATAATATCCCCCAAAAAGGCGTTTTTGTGCAAAAAAATTTGCCTTAATTTTCAAAACGGCAATATGCTCAATAACGCTGCCTAAGTTTTGTATAATGTGAACAAAACCAAGCTTTCTATATATATAATAAATATAAAAAACAATAAATAACTGATTGACAACGATTGTCAAGCGTGATAGAATGTTATTACCTATAATAGCATAAGTGGCAGTATCTCTAAAATTATGAGCTGTCCGGGTTGGCAATGCCGATCTGTGCTTATGCTGTTGCGGAATTTTTTGCATCTTTATTCGTAAGGAGGAATATAGTGTGAGAAAAACATCCACCCGCGTACTCTCCGCTATCATGGCTGTCATGATGCTCGTCGGTCTTGTACCGATGATGTCAATTTCATCCAGTGCCGCATTCAACGACACTTCGCTGAAATTCGACAGCAAGGGTGAGTTCACCCTCATCCAGATCACTGACATTCAGGAAGATACGGAAGTACATGAAACAACACTTGCCCTTATTTCTAAGGCAATGAACAGGTACAACCCCGATATGGTTGTTATGACAGGTGATAACGTTGAGTCCGGTATGGACGAAAACGAGTTCAAAACAGCTGTCGCTCAGTTCATGGCCCCCATTATTACAGCAGGTGTACGTTATGCTATCACATTCGGTAACCATGACGATGAGGACAGAAGTATTGTTAATACTGCCTGGGATAAGCAGAGCCAGTATAACCATTACATAAGTATGTCTCCTCTTGCTATCGACTACGATGAGAACAGTCTCTCCGGTGTCGGTACAGGTTCAATTCCGATTTACAGCAACGACGGAAGCCGTGTCGCATTCTGCGTATTCCCGATTGACTCGGGTACATACAACTCGAATAACGACTACGACCATGTTAAGACTGACCAGATCAACTGGTTTGCAAGCGAAGCTAACAGACTTGCAGGTCTTAACAACGGTAATAAGGTTCCCACACTTGTTTTCCAGCACATTCCTGTTCCTGAAATCTACTCTAACCTTCTTGTAGAGGTTCCCAACGGTACTCCGGGCGGAATTCAGGGTACAGGTAACTGGAGCAGCAAGTACTATGTTCTTGACCCCAACAACCCCACAATCACAGGCGTTATGCAGGAGGGTCCCTGCCCTGCTGCTATCAACAACGGCCAGTATCAGGGTTGGCTTGATGCAGGCAACGTAGTCGGTGCTTTCTTCGGCCACGACCACACCAACACATTCGTAGGTACAGACGCTAACGGTATCACAATGGGTTACTGTAAGGCTGCTACCCTCGAAGCTTACCACGCAGCTGACGAAGACCCCGCTATTCGTGTTTTCCACATCAAGGAAGACGGTACATACACAACTGAGTCTGTTTCATACTACAGTATGCAGCAGGAAGATGCTGAAGACTACGAGCGTGACGAGATCTCCGGTACTCCCACAGTTCCCGAGGTTCTCTACGTTGGTGCTGCCGATAACAGCCTTGCTAAGCAGGAGTTTGGTACAACTATCCAGCTTCAGTCTCTTAACCACAAGACTCAGGCTATGTATAACAACGACCTTACGGTCACAATAGACCTTAATAAGACCGCTACAGATGTCACGCTGTCAGCGCAGGGCATCAACTTCAGCCAGGTTACGGTTGCAGAAAATGACCTTACAAAAACATATATCTGGACTATCACAGGCGGTAATGCAAACGCAGGTGACGCAGTTGAGTATAAGGTTACCTACAACTTTGAAGGTAAGTCTTATGTTCAGTATGCATACAGCTACGTTGACAATATCAAGACTCCTCCCGGACATTACGTTTATGTACGTAACTACGGCGGCCTTATGGATACAAACGAGGCTTACTGGAATACTCAGACATATGTTATGACTATTCTCGGTAAGAACGTTTACGGTAATGCACGTACAACAAGCGATAATTCATACGCTGACCTTGGCGCATGGACTAACGCTCCTGCGGGTTATTACAACTACACACTTTCTGAGGATGACGGCTTCGTTCAGAAGGATATGTCCTACGGTATGAACTTCTGCTCCCCCAGCCGTATCAGAAACCACGCTCAGTTCCCCCGTTTCACACAGGCAGGTTTGTCACCCGTAGCTACAATTTACGCTGATACTTCCGAGTATGATACAATCACAAGCCTCGGCGTTTCAGTCAACTACTGGAGACAGTACACACCTCAGCACAACCTTACAACAACATTCCAGACCGCTATCAAGTCGGGTGACGCAGGTTACACCGAGTCTACATGGAATGCAGATACAGTTGGTACTTCTACAATTTCTGTACAGAATGCAAGCTTAGACCTTATTGCTGCAAGAGGTTCCAACTCCTCTAACGCTATCACAGGTAGTGCTATTCCTGCAAGCGGCACAACATTCACACTTATCTCCCGCGGTTACAGCTACCGTGACGGCGGTATGTATGATACAGATGTATATACATACATGCCTGTTATGCTTAAGTTCATAACATACAATAAGGCGGATCTTCGTGCCCTCCTTAACGCTGAAAGAACAGCAAACCGTCAGCTTGAAGACGACGATCTTAAGAACGTCACATACCGTCAGGCTTTCAAAGAGGCTTTCAAGCAGATTCAGAAGCCCAACACAACTCAGGCTGACATCAACAGCGCAAAGTCAAGACTTGAGAAGGCTATTGAAAACCTTAACTTTACAGGTGCTGATATTTCCGGCGGCAACGCTGAATATTATATGAACGCAACA
Organism: Clostridia bacterium; assembly: GCA_017382015.1. Taxonomy (GTDB): domain Bacteria; phylum Bacillota; class Clostridia; order Oscillospirales; family Acutalibacteraceae; genus UBA8612. The sequence continues at coordinate 3,723 of JAFOBC010000068.1, read as the reverse complement.
GTACCGTCAAGACTCTATGTTGCAGGTTCAGGTTACGGTCTCGCTGCACAGCCCAAGGGCACAACAATCCAGCCCCAGATCGTTAACTTCCGCACAAGAGCGATGGTTAACTACTCAAACTTCAAGGTTACACTTCCCAACGGCGCAACAAACGCACTCGTTGAGGTATATAACCAGAATACAGGCGCTGCTATGACATACACTTGGGACGCTGCTACAGCTTCCGGTGCGGTTACAGCCGGTACAGCCAACGCAGGTGACGTTATTGTCTACAAGTTCACATACGAGCTTGCAGGCAAGTCATATGTTCAGTATGAGGCTTCAACCGTTGAGGAAGCTCCTCAGCCCTCAGGTTGGCTTACATTCATCAGACGTACAAGACAGTACGCTTGGAACGACCACACCAGCCAGCAGCACATTCTCTACTTTGCTCCCGAAGGTGTACCGATTGACGGTGTCCAGTACGTAGGCCTCCAGGGTAACTCCGGTTACGATGGAAGAAACTACGGTGTCAACCTCACAGACTTCAACGGTACCGGCTCGCAGCAGGTATCCGGTTACGGTATCAACTCCTGGACTGATCCTTCCAGACAGACTAACGGCGGTTGGTACGCCGGTGACGAAGGTAAGAACGATACACGTGACGTAGGCGCACGTGCAAAGCTCAACCTTTACTTCGACTCATCAGTCGTTGCGAACATCAGCGATGCAAAGCTTATGTTTATTGCAACCAGCCTTGGTGCAGCAAGCGGTGAGAGTAATGGCTACTATCAGAACGGCGAAATATACTATCAGGGCCAGGGTAACCACGGTTCCTACGGTACAGACCTTGGCAACCTTAACTCCGCTGCAATGAACCTTGACGGTTCGGCACGCGGCAACAACATGATGAGCAACACAGCCGGTGATACATTCTTCAAGTATCTCCAGGTTGCGGGCTTGGGCACAGGTAACTACACATACTACACATACATTTGGAATGAGTCTGACCGTGCTCTTACATGTCACTACTCATGGCACATCAACATCACAACAACAAATAAGACAGACCTTCGTAACCTTGTTGCTCAGGAAAATGAAATGTTCCGTCAGATTACAGACGGTTACTCAGATGCTAACGGCAAGTGGACAGCTTATGTCAATGCTCTTGCTAAGGCAAAGGGTGCTGTAAACGATGTTTCACTCACAGCAGAAGAGAACGGTGCAATCGAATCAGCTCTCCAGACAGCTATCAGTGAGCTCGAATACATCCCCGCTGACTACACTAGACTTCAGGCAAAGGTTGACGAAATCCGCGGCTTCCTCGGTGTTCATCCCGAGACAGGCGCAAATATGTACGAGTACAGACCCCACCCCGACGTTGACCCGCTCTACTATTCACGAGATCAGTACTATCCGTGGTACTATTTCCGTTCAACAAACGAGGTTGACATCCCGATCAATAACATTAACTGGAACCTTGATATACGCTATCAGGCAGAAGTCGATACTTATTACGATCTTGTTGTTATCGGTTGGGAATCCGTTCAGCTCAGTGATGCCAACTATGCCGAGGTAGACGCACTCCTTGAAAACAAGAGTGGTACTAACCCCAACGGCTCAACAGGCGGTCTCACAATCAAGCTTCCCGATATCGATAAGTACGCTGCTTTCAAAGACCTTGAAAACAGAAACCTCGATTGGGATCTTTACACAACAGAGTCTTACAACGCTTGGGCAAACGCTTGCGCACCCGCAATGTCCAACCGTAACCTCAAGAGCCCTGACCAGCCCACAATTGACGGCTACAGAGATGCTCTTCAGGCAGCTTACAACGGTCTTGAGCTTAAGAGCGCTGATTACACAGCACTTGACAACAAGATCAGCGAGGCAACATCCAACATCGACGCAACAGTCGAGGTTGTTGATCCCTCAAATGCAGCTAACAACTTTGTAATCACATACTACGATGCAGATTACCTTGCACAGCTCAGAGCAAAGTGCGCTGAGAAGGTAGAAGGTCTCTACATCCTTCAGCAGGAAGAAGTTGACGTTCTCGAGCGCGAGATTGATCTTCTCTACATCGCTCTCGGTAACCACCTCAATGAGGCAGACTTCACATTTGCTGTAGAGCAGAAGGGCATTAAGGCTCAGTACGAAGATGCTCCGCTTGTATACTACACAGCAGACAGTTGGAACAGACTCGTTGCAGCACGTGCAGCAGTTGAAGAGGCAGTTAACTACGGCTACATGGCCGGTGAGCAGGATGCTGTCAACGCAATTGCACAGGAAGTTTACGATGCACGCAATGCTCTTACTTACAACACAGCTGATTACAGCGGTGTAAATGCATGGCTCGCTAAGATTGCTGAGCTTGAGCCCACAAAGACAGATTATGTAAACTGGGCAGACGTTGAAGCAGCAGTTGCAGGCGTTGAGGGAGGCCTTGATATCACATATCAGGCACAGGTTGACGCAATGGCAACAAACCTTGAGAAGGCATACAATGCTCTTGTTCTTAAGGATGCTGATTACTCCAAGCTCAACAACCAGATCACAGCAGCTCAGGCTGTTATGGCTAACCAGGCTCTCTACACACCCGGCTCCTACACAAACTTCCTTGCTGTTTACAACAACGCTCTTGCATTCTATATGGCAGAGCCCAAGGTAAACATCAAGAATCAGAGTGTAGTTGACGCTAAGGAAGCTGAGCTTGCCGCAGCTATCGAACAGCTCGACTATATTGATGCTAACATTGCTCCCCTTGAGGATGCAGTAGGCTACTATATGTCAGTTGACTACTATGCATACGAGGCTGAGTATCCCACAGATACAGACGGCGACGGTATCGTTGACGTTTACGAGGATGCAGAGGCTAAGTATCAGGCAGCACAGGCACTCCTTGACAAGTACATTGCAGGCGAACTCGATATCCGCAACGACGCAGAGATCAAGGCTGCAGCAGATGTTCTTACAGCAGCTGTTAACGACCTTCCCGCTCTCTACGGCGACCTTAACTGGGAAATCGAGAATATCCCCGCAGATTACTACACAACACCCGAGAAGTACACAGAGGCTTCAAGAACCGCGCTTGCTAACGCACTCGCAGCAATCGACTGGAACCTTAAGATCGGTGATCAGGATAAGGTTTACGAGTACATTGATGCAGTTGTAACAGCAGTTGCAGGCCTTGAAGAATCTGATGCAGATCTCACAGCTCTTAAGGCAGCTATCGACGCAGCATTCGCTAAGACTGACGGCGTTGATGCTAACACATATACAACCGATTCTTGGAATGCATACTATGCAGCTTACAACGCAGCAGTTGATGCTCGTGACGCTGATCCTGCTCCCAAGTACTCCGATCAGGCTGAAATCGATGCTCTTACAGCTGAGCTTATCAGAGCAACAAACGGCCTTACAAAGAAGGGCGCTGATTACTCCAAGCTTGACGAAGCAATAGCTAAGGCTGACGGCCTCAATAAGGACGATTGGTCAGACGAAACATGGGCAGAGGTTGTAGAAGCTCTCAAGAACGCAAACGAACTTCCCAGAGATCTTACAGTTGACGATCAGGATCAGATTGATGCAATCGTAGGCTCAATCAACGAAGCTATCGGTAAGCTCGAAGAAGCTGACGTTCCCTGCGACTACGCAGCTCTTGATGCAGCTATCGCAGCAGCAGCTAAGGCTGACACAACAAACTGCACATCCGCTTCTGTAGCAGAGTTCAACGCAGCTCTT
>JAFOBC010000067.1 GCA_017382015.1 Clostridia bacterium | reverse complement strand
CGGTGCGGTGAACAAAGGCAAATTCTGCCCCAACTGCGGAGCAAAGAAACCCGAAGGCGCACCTCTTTATCAGTGCGACAAATGCGGCTGGAAGCCCGAAGACCCCAAGAATCCGCCCAAGTTCTGCCCCGAATGCGGTGACATCTTCAACGAAAGCGACGCTAAATAATAGTATTAAACAAATTATTTTTTAATTATAAAAGGAGATTTTTACAATGGGACTTTTTGATAAGAAATTCTGCGATATCTGCGGTGAGAAAATTGGACTTCTCGGCAACAGAAAGCTTGAAGACGGCAATATGTGTAAGGATTGTGCAAAGAAGCTTTCACCCTTCTTCAGCGACAGAAGAAGCTCCACACTTGAAGAAATCAAGCAGCAGCTTGCATACAGAGAGCAGAATAAAGTTGCACTTAAGTCTTTCAGACCTAACCTCACTTTCGGTGACAGCAAAAAGATTTACGTTGACACAATTAACGGGAACTTTGTTGTTTCAAACTACAGTCCCAATAACTGGGATGATGAAAATCCCGATGTTATGGCTCTTTCCTCAATTATGAGCTGCAACCTCAAGATTGATGAAGATAAGGATGAAATCTATACTCAGGGCAAGGATGGACAGAGAGTCAGCTATAATCCTCCCAGATATAAGTTCTATTATAATTTCATTCTTGAATTTGCAGTAAATAATCCCTATTTCGATGATTTCAGAGTTCAGCTCAATAACTTCCGTATCGAAGGTATGGGCACAATGGAATACGACAAATATCAGCAGATGGCTATGGAAGTTATCAATACTCTCACTCCCGGCAGAGGCGGTGCAATGCCCAACATGATGAACAATGGTATGGGTATGAATAATGGTATGCCGATGAATCAGGGCTTTGCTCCTGCAGGTGGCTTTGTTCAGCAGAACCCCTACGGTCAGCCTCAGGCAAATCCTTATGCACAGCCCAATCCTTACGGTCAGCCTCAGGCTAATCCCTATGCACAGCCCAATCCTTACGGTCAGCCTCAGGCTAACCCCTATGCTCAGCAGAATCCTTACGGTCAGCCTCAGGCTAACCCCTATGCTCAGCAGAATCCTTACGCACAGCCTCAGCAGGCAAATCCCTATGCACAGCAGAACCCCTATGCACAGCAGCCTCAGCAGGCTCCCGTTGCACAGGGTTGGGTATGTCCGTCCTGTAATGCGGCAAACGAAAGCGGTGCATTCTGTGCTTGCTGCGGTACTCCCAAGGCTAACTGAGTAAAATGTCTAAAAAGATTATAATTGCAATCGCTGTTTTTACAGCGGTTGCAATACTCACGGTGGCTGGTGTTTTTATGTGGAAGCATTTTGCTAAAAAGCATATTCTTGACGGTCCGGGTATGGAGAGACCCCTCTGTTATACAATTACGTCATGCAGATATTATACGGGCGGCGGTATGGATGGCGGCTCTTCTTCAATAGAAATCTATACGGGCGAAGATAATAAAATCTATCTGTCATATTACGACTGTCCATATATCGGTGCAGAAGAAAAGAGCTACACAGTTGAGGTAAGTACCGATGCTCTGAATGAAATTCAGCAAGCGTTTTACAGCCGTAAATTCCTCTCATGGGGAAAGCTCCCGAAAAGCGAGTTAGTGCTTCTTGATGCTCCGCAGACAACACTCTCGGTTACATACGGTGACGGTGAAATGTATTCGGTATCGGACTCTGACGAGATCCCGGGAGAAGGCTACAGAATTTTCACCGAAATTTATTCGATATTAAATAAGTACTCGCAAGGAGGTAATTAACCTTGTCAGCAATAACTGAACAGAAATGTCCGCATTGCGGCGGTGCAGTCGAATTCAATGTCGGCGCACAGAAACTCAAATGTCCCTATTGCGATGCAGAATTTGATATTGCCGCTATTCAGCAGGCAGAAGATTTTGCCGCAAATACGGTTGAACAGATTAACTGGAATTCACAGGGTTCACAGTGGGGTGCAGGCGAAACAGACGGAATGAGCGTTTATGCTTGTAAATCCTGCGGTGGTGAGATTGTTGCCGATTCCACAACGGGTGCAACAAGCTGTCCTTACTGCGGCAATCAAGTCGTTATGCAGGGTCAGTTCTCGGGCGCACTCAAGCCCGATCTTGTTATTCCTTTCAAGCTCGATAAAAAAGCCGCAAAGGAAGCACTCAAAAAGCACTTTATGGGCAAAAAGTTTGTTCCCAAGGCATTCCTTGCCGAAAACAAGCTTGACGAAGTAAAGGGTGTTTATGTTCCCCATTGGCTTTTCAGTTGCGATGCGGTTGTCAACGCAACATATCAGGCTGAAAAATATAAGCATTGGTCGGACAGTAAGAACGAATACACCGAAACAACCGCTTACAATGTTTACAGAAGCGGCTCAATCGGCTTTGACAATGTTCCCGTTGACGGCTCAACAAAAATGCCCGATGACCTTATGGAATCAATCGAGCCCTTCAATCTCAACGAAGCCGTACCTTTCAACACGGCGTATCTTGCAGGCTACCTTGCAGATAAATATGACGTTGACGTAAATCAGAGTATGGGCAGAGCAAACGAGAGAATTCAGGCAAGCGCACTTGATGCGTTTGAAGATACTGTTGAGGGCTACAATGCCGTAACTCCCATGCAGGCGGCAATGCAGGTTGCAAACGGCTCATATAAGTATGCTCTTTATCCCGTGTGGATTCTCAATGTAAAGTGGAAGGGTCAGAATCACACCTTCGCAATGAACGGTCAAACGGGTAAATTCGTCGGCAATATCCCCACGGAAGAAAAGAAAGCCAAGCTCATCGGCGGGCTCGGCGGTGCGGCGGGGGGCGCTCTTATCAACAGAATTATCAACATTATTTCATCACTTTAAGGAGGTGCGGAAGAAATGACTAAAAAGATTTTTGCAATTCTCATTGCGGCTACGGTCTGCCTTTCAATGGCGCTTTCCGCATCAGCTTATACAAGTCAGTATGTTTATGACCCCGAATATAATCTTACAGACAGCGAGCTGAACGAACTTAACAGCTATGCTGCAGGTATAGAAAACAAAACAGGTTATGCACTTATCTTCTGTATCATCTCTGATAACAGCGGTATGACAAACGAAGAGTTTGCTGAAGAAGCATATTACAGCTATACGGATTCAAAGGATGCAGTTGTTTTTGTTCATAACGAAACAGAGAAGGTTTATAACTACTACGTTGCAGGCGATGAAAAAGGAATATTCAGTGACTCTGTTATCTCTGCAATGAAGACTGCTTATGATACAAACGACAGCTACTACGGCGGTATTATGGGCTTCTATGCAGCTGCTGAAACTGCTCTTGAAACTCCCGTTTACGAAACTGCACCCATAGGCGGTAATGCTGTCACAAATGCCCCCGGCTCATATGTAACCGAGTTCGAAAAGGTTGAAAGAACACTTCCTCTTGTTGTTGACGAAGCAAACATCATTCCCGATGATGTTGAAGCTGCACTTATCGAAAGATGTGACTCTATTGCTGAAGAATACAAAATGGAAGTTGCTATTGTGACGGTCAGCGATTTCGGCGGTCTTATCGCAGAGGCTTATGCCGATGATTTCTACGATTTCAACGGCTACGGCTACGGTGAAAACGATGACGGTATGCTCGTTGTTTACAAGCCGGGTGAAGAGGGCGAAAGAGAAATTTATATCACAACCCACGGCAACGGCTCATCCGTTTTCTTCCAGGGAATCCGTGAAGGCATCATTACCGATATGAAGGATTACCTCATTGCGGAAGATTATGATAAAGCATTCAATACTTATCTTGACAGAGCAGAAGAACAGCTCAAGCCCGGCACTCCCGTTATCTGGCTCTTTGTTCTTGCTCTTGTCGGTGCGGTTGCCGGTCTGCTTATCACAGGCTCAATGACTTCAAAGAACAAGAGTGTTGTTGCTCAGAATCACGCCAAGGTTTATACCCGTCAGGGCAGTATGGTTGTTACGGGCGCTCAGGATGTATATGCATATTCATTCGTTGACACAAAGCCCAAGCAGACAAGCAGCAACAGCGGTGACGATGACTCAACGCACACAAGCTCTTCGGGCAGAACCCATAACGGTTCAGGCGCAAAATTTTAAGAGGTGATGCAAAATGGCACTTTTTGATATGTTCAAAAATAAAGCGGAAAACGCAATTAAGAAAGGCGTCAATACCGCTGTAACTCAAGGCTTTAACAAGGCAACATCTGCAGTCAGCAATATGGGAAACAAGAAAGAAAAAATTGTTTTTTCTTCTTTGCCATCAACCTTTGAGGAGTTTGCTTCTCTGCCGCAGGCTGCTCTCTCAACTCCGTTTGATACCGCCGCAATGACGGTTCTTGCTTTCTGTTATTATCCGCAGAACAAAGACCTTGCTTTGCAGATGGTGAATTACCTCAGAGGTCCGAGACCTCTCAGCGGCGGAGATATATCCTTTATTGCGGACAGATTCCGTGACAGCGATTACGTTCCCCGTTCTTATTTCGAAGGCTCAACTCCTGCCAACGATTACACACCAGCCGAGCCTTATACAATAGTTGTAAGCGAAAATCCCTATTCATACCAGAACGAGGGTTATGCAACGCT
>JAFOBC010000066.1 GCA_017382015.1 Clostridia bacterium | reverse complement strand
GAAAACCGTGACTCTTTCCAGAAAGTTCTTCAGTCACTCAACATTCCTCAACCCGAAGGTCAGGCTGTTACAAAGATTGAGGACGGTGTCGCAGCAGCTGCAAGAATAGGTTATCCCGTACTTGTTCGTCCCTCATTTGTTCTCGGCGGCAGAGCTATGGAGATTGTTGCTGACGAAGCTCAGCTTCGCAGATACCTCAATACAGCTGTTGAAATCGATGAGGACAAACCGGTTCTTGTTGATAAATACATCGTTGGTAAAGAAGTTGAGGTTGACGCAATCTGTGACGGTAAGGATGTATTTGTCCCCGGTATTATGGAGCTTGTTGAGCGTACCGGTATTCACTCGGGCGACTCAATCAGCGTTTATCCGACCTTCAGCATTTCCGAAAAGGTTCAGGAAACAATTATCGACTACACAAAGAAACTCGGTCTTGGTATAGGTATTGTAGGTCTGTTCAATATCCAGTTCATCGTTGATAAGGATGATAACGTATTTATCATTGAGGTCAATCCCAGATCTTCAAGAACAGTACCGTTCCTTTCTAAATCAACAGGTTACAGCCTTGCAGATATTGCAACACTCTGTATGCTTGGCAAATCTCTCAAGGAGCAGGGGATTGATTATGATGTTGCTCCCAGAAAGAAGCGTTGGTACGTAAAAGCACCTGCATTCTCTTTCTCGAAGCTCAGAGGTCTTGATGCTTATCTTTCACCCGAAATGAAGTCAACAGGTGAAGCAATTGGTTATGATAACAGCCTTACAAGAGCTCTCTATAAGGCTCTTCAGGCAAGCGGTATGAACGTTATGAACTACGGTACCGTCTTTGCAACAATTTCCGATAAGGATAAGGAAGAAGCTCTTCCGCTTATCCGTCGCTTCTACAATATGGGCTTCAATATTCAGGCAACAGAGGGTACAGCAAAGTTCTTCAAAGATAACGGCATCAGAACACATGCACTTCCCAAAATCAGTGACGGCAGTGATGAGATACTTCAGGCTATCCGTCAGGGTTATGTAACTTACGTTATCAACACAAGAGATACAAGCTCTGTTGGTGCGCTTTCTGACGGTCATGAAATCAGACAGTGTGCTGTTGAAAACAACGTTACTATGTTTACTTCGCTCGATACTGTTAAGGTTCTTCTTGATGTTCTTGAAGAAACAACATTGTTCATTTCAACAATTGATGCTTAAAAGGTGATTTTGATGACTCAAGGGTTATATGAAATTATTAAAAATGATGCATTGACCTCTACTGTTTATAAAATGGTACTTAAAGGCGATACGTCTGCAATTACAGCACCGGGTCAGTTTGTAAATCTTAAGCTTGAAGGTAAATTCCTCCGCAGACCTATATCAATTTGTGATTATAATGAAGACACAATCACGCTTGTATACAAGGTAGTAGGCGAGGGTACCGAGCAGATGGCAGATATGAAATGCGGCGAAGAGCTCGATGTGCTCGTCGGTCTCGGCAATGGCTACAGTATCGATAAATGCGGCGATAAGCCGCTTCTTATCGGCGGTGGTGTTGGTATACCTCCGCTTTACAACCTGTGTAAGAAACTTCTTGCAGCAGGTAAGCATTGTACTGTCATTCTTGGTTTTAACAATGTCGATGAAATTTTCCTTAAGGATGATTTTAGTGCGCTTGGTGCAGATGTAATTGTTACAACAGTTGATGGTAGCTATGGAGTCAAGGGCTTTGTTACCGATGCTATGAAAGAACTTGATTATACATATTTCTTCACCTGCGGTCCTATGCCGATGTTCAAAGCGATAGAAGCTACTGCTGTTACAAGCGGCCAGTACAGCTTTGAGGAGCGTATGGGTTGCGGCTTTGGTGCGTGCATGGGCTGCAGCTGCAAAACAAAGTACGGTAATAAGCGTATTTGTAAAGATGGCCCTGTTATGGAGAGGGAGGAAATCATATGGTAAATACTAAAATAAATCTTTGCGGTATTGAAATTGATAACCCCGTTATCCCTGCAAGCGGTACTTTCGGATTCGGCTATGAATTTGCAGAAATTTACGATATAAATTGCCTTGGTACTTTTTCATTTAAAGGTACCACTAAGGATGCACGCTTTGGCAATCCGACACCGAGAATTGCTGAGTGTGACTCCGGTATGATAAATGCCGTCGGTCTTCAGAATCCCGGCGTTGATAAGGTTATTTCAGATGAGCTTCCAAAACTCAAAGTTTGCTTTAACAAGCCTGTTATGGCTAACGTAAGCGGATTTGCTGTTGAAGATTATGCATATACAGTTGAAAAACTTGACTCTCAGGATCAGATTGGTTGGTTTGAAGTCAATGTTTCCTGTCCTAATGTTCATGGTGGCGGTATGAGCTTTGGCACGTCACCCGAAGCAGCAGCTGAGGTAACTGCCGCAGTTCGCAAGGTTACAAATAAACCTTTGTTTATCAAGCTTTCACCCAATGTTACAGATATTGTTTCAATTGCAAAAGCTTGCGAAGCTGCAGGTGCTGATGGCATCAGTATGATTAATACAATGCTCGGTATGAGAATTGATCTGAAAACAAGAAAACCCGTAATCGCTAACAAGATGGGTGGTTTCTCTGGTCCTGCTATTAAGCCTGTAGCGCTCAGAATGGTGTATCAGGTTTATGAAGCAGTTAAAATTCCGATTATCGGTATGGGTGGTATTGCAACAGCAAAGGATGTTATAGAGATGATGCTCGCCGGAGCTACTGCTGTACAGGTAGGCGCACAGAATCTTGTTGATCCTTTTGCTTGCCGTGATAT
>JAFOBC010000008.1 GCA_017382015.1 Clostridia bacterium | reverse complement strand
TTTTCAAGAATTTTGAAGGCGTTTGTGAATACATTGATGTTATTGTCAAAGAATCCCTCAACCGCTGAAAAATCCCTCAGTCAAAACCTACGGTTTTGCCAGCTCCCTTTAGGCAAGGGAGCCTTAAAAAAATACAGCGAGCGACATCCGATTGGGTGCCGCTCGCTTTTGTCATTTAAGGGTTATTCACTTTTTTCTTTGTTGTTGCCAGATGTCAGATAATCAATTTTATCAAGTATACTGTCTATTTCGTTCATATTCTCAGAATCACAATACGCATATACTGCTGTGTTTCCAACATGTATCGCTACATTGTATTTTCCCATAGAATCTAAAAAGTACAAACTATAATTTTTATTGTGATGAGATATTTCTGTTTTTTGCCAAGAATTATATCTTTGTGTTATTTTTTGATATGCTTGACCGTAAATATCTATCGCACTATATTTGTTATTAAATTCGAAGAACTGAAAAAATATGTCATCTTTCTCCAAACCAACACATCTTATTAACGACTGCTTGAAACTATTATCTGCGTTATGATACCCTGAAGTATAATCCTGGGGAACATATTCTTGAGATTCTATAACTCTCCACACTTCATCCGACGTAGCAGGTGTTTTAGGTTCAGCCAACAAAGCCCATATAAAAAACACAATGAAAGCAACAAATACGATTACAGCTGCAAAAGAACCTATAATACTCTTTGCACTTACACTGCTTGTATAAGCAGGCTTTTGTTTTGAATGCTTGTTCAATATATTTCATTCCTTAACTGTTAATGAGCCCCTTTATTACCTCGCCTGCGGCGATGAGTCCTGCAGCAGAGGGTACGAACGAAACGCTGCCGGGAACTGAGCGTTTGCTTTCATCCGCGGGCTGAAAGAGCGGCTTTACGGGCTGCTCGGTTGAATAAATAACTTTAAGCGAATTTATGCCGAGGTTTTTGAGCTCACGCCTCATAACACGGGCAAGCGGACAGCCGCTTGTCTTTTTTATATCGGTAACGGTGAGTGCAGTCGGGTCGAGCTTATTGCCGGTACCCATACAACTGATAACGGGTATATTCTTTTTCTTGGCAGTTTTGATTATGAGAAGCTTGGAAGTAACGGTATCAATTGCATCGATAATATAATCGTAATCCTCAAATCTGAAATCATCTGCTGTTTCGGCAGAAAAGAAGCAAGGATAGGTAACGACATCTATGTCGGAAGCGATATCGGCAATGCGGTCACGCATAACGTCAACCTTTAATCTACCTACTGTGCTCTGCAGGGCGACAAGCTGACGGTTGATATTGGAAACCGACACCGTATCATTATCGCAAAGGCCGATTTTGCCCACACCTGCACGCGCCAGCGCCTCCGCTGCAAAAGAACCGACACCGCCTACACCAAAGAGCAGAACGGCTGAATTTTTAAGTTTTTCTACACCAATCTCACCTATAAGCATTGCGGTGCGTACATCTTTCTCTCTCATAACAAGCGCCTCCGAAATTATAAAAATTATACCATCGTACATAAATTATGTCAATTTATTATTGACTCGGCGTAATTGCGATAGTAAAATAAAGCTATTAAACACGGAGGTATTACGAATGAACAGATTTAAAAAAGCTGTCTCAATTATTCTTGTTTTGGTACTTGTGCTCAGCCTTGCCGCCTGCTCAGGTATGAAAAAACAAAAATTCGGAAAATGGTATAACGAAGAGTTTTCGCCGGCATACGACGCATTTGTACAGACGGAATACGGTATGGCAAACGCCCCCTCACCCAACCTTTCACTTATGATTGCATCATCTGCATATCTGAACTATATTTTTGACTACATAGCAGACGGCACTCAGCCCGAAAAAGGTGAAGTAAAGGAAGAAGACGGTGTATACTCCTATGTCACCGACACCTTTATTCAGAAGGTTGAATTCAACACACAAAAAGCAACTATCAGAATAACTAACATCCTCCGTCTTTTCGGCGAAAGTGCAATACAGTCGGTCACAACCTTCACAGAACGTTCCGGACAGTATTATATCCAGCATCATATGCCCGACTTTAAAGAATATTACGAAATTCGTTTCACGGCAGAAAGCGGTGAAATAAAGCGAGACAGCACAGACAACATCCCCTACTCAATTTTTGAAGAAGATATTCCGAAAACTTTTGCAAAGGAGAGCTGAAAATGAAAGACGTAATGCACAACTACGACGTATACCCGAAGGTTTTTCTCAAGGATAAGGAAACAGAAATCACAATCAAGCCTCTCGGCGCTCACGCAGCATTCACAAAAGAAGAATACAGCGTACAGATCTGCCCGCTGACAGCCGGCCCGAGACGAGTCTACCCCGATACTTCTCTTTTTTCAGAAGTATTCAAGGTTAAGCCCGATGCAGACGGTTGCATACGTATCAAATACTTTTTCCAGGGTGAGCAGGAGCATTTCATCCGATTCCTCAATGATGAAATGAGAAAGGATTTCCAGCTTTCCGTTTACTCGGTAAGCGAGGACCTCGCAGGCAGATATCCTTTTGTCGGTGACCTTCATATGCACACATTCCGCTCTGACGGAAAACAGTCCCCTGCTATCGTTGCCGCAAACTATCACAGACAGGGCTACGATTTCCTGGCAATAACAGACCACCACCGTTATTACCCCTCACTTGAAGCAATTGATGCATACAAGGACGTAGAAATTGAATACACACTCATTCCCGGTGAAGAGGTGCATATGCCCAAGGGTGACCCCCACCACGCAAACGATGTGCACATGGTAAACTTCGGCGGCAAATACAGCATCAACGCACTTGTAACAGCCAGCGCACACATCCAGGAAGTTGGCGAAAACAAAGCTAAGCGCAGCATCGACGGCATCTGCCCCGACACTATGACACAGGAAGAATTCTGGGCACTGATTGATGAATATGCAGAAACTATTGATATTCCCGAAGGTGTTGAAAGATTCCCCTTTGCCTGCTGCACCTGGATTACGGAGCAGATAAGGAAAGCTGACGGACTGAGCATATTCGCACACCCCTACTGGATTGCAGACGTATATCACGTGCCTGATTCACTCTCTGATGCAATGTTTGAGAAAAAAGCATTTGACGCATTTGAGGTACTGGGCGGCGAGAGCTACTTTGAACAAAACGGATTCCAGACAATCTACTACTACGAACAATGCGCCATGGGAAACAAAAT
>JAFOBC010000065.1 GCA_017382015.1 Clostridia bacterium | reverse complement strand
GAGCGCTCGCCCGACACCGCGGTTTCGGTGCCGCAGTACGGCGAGATATTCAAGCTTATGCATTAATAAAAAATAACACCGCAGTTGATACAACCCAACTGCGGTGTCTTGTTATTTTATAAAACTTAATTTGAATCTGATAAGATGCATCAGCTTTACTTTGAGGCTGATGTTTTTTTCTTTCATAAAAGCTTTGAGGTGTTTGTTGCCTATTTGTTTGCAGGTTTTTTCGGCAAGCGTCTCATACTCGGTGCCTTTATATAGCCTGCGCTTATTGTTGAGCTGATAGAAAACTGCTCTGAGCGCAAACGCTTTAATCTGCTGATTTTCCGAGTCTGCAAGCATATCGCAGAGCCTGTCGTAAGCGTTGACGATTGTCAGCTTTTTTTCATTCAGCGCAGATTTTGTTGCTGAGCCGGGGCGTCTGTAGTAATAATACAGCGGTAAATCTGTTGCGTATACGTTTATGTTTTCGTTGAGCAGCAGTACGATGTAGCAGCCGTCCTCACCCATTGCAACGCCCTCAAAAAAGCGAACCTTTTTTGCAACGTCAGCTTTTATCAGCTTTGCAAAGCAGCATTTGCCGAGCGTTTTGCCTTTGGTAAAAAGCGTGTTGAAATCGGTCTGCGTGAAGTTGCGTTCGGTGTATTCTTCGCCCTTTTCACTCAGGGATTCCGTAACGGTATAGTCTGAGCAGACCATTTCCGCCCCTGTTTTCAGCGCACATTCCACAAGAATTTCGATTGCCTGAGTGTGCAGATAATCGTCACCGTCGAGGAAGAAAACGTATTCGCCCGTTGCGGCTTCAAGACCTTTGTTTCGTGCGGCAGAAACGCCTGCGTTTTGCCGGTGCACGTATACTACTCTGCCGTCTTTTTCGGCAAAGCTGTGTATTACCTCAGCCGAACCGTCGGTGCAGCCGTCATCTACGCAGATTATCTGGAGCTGTCTGTAGCTCTGGCTGAGCAAATTTTCAAGACAGTTTGCTATATAATTTTCGATGTTGTATACGGGTATAATAACGCTGACTGTCGGCTGCATTGTTTCACGCTCCTTCAACTTTTCTCATTTTATCATAAAGCAGTTTTAAAAGCAAGATTGAACGGATACACAGAATTTTTAAGAGAAAATTAAAAATATACTTGTGAAAAAAGAATATGAGTGTATAATTATAGGCAAAGGATAAAAGGAGCTGTTACCGTGAAAAAGACGTTGATAGTTGTTGATATGCAGAACGATTTTATCGATATGGCGCTCGGCACAAAAGAGGCTGTTGCAATCGTGCCTGCGGTCAAGGCGAAAATAAAAGAATACGCCGATAACGGCGATGAAATAATTTTTACGAGAGATACTCATTTTGAAAATTACCTTGAAACTCCCGAGGGCAAAAAATTGCCCGTGCCGCACTGCATCAAGGGCACTGCAGGCTGGGAGATTGCAGACGGGCTTTATGTTGAGGGATGTAAGATAATTGACAAACCGAATTTCGGTTGGCCGAATTGGAGTGAGGAATCGCTCGAGGCGGTTGAACTTATCGGTCTTTGTACGGATATCTGCGTTGTTTCAAACGCACTTATCATCAAGGCCGCTTTCCCTGATGCAGATGTTAAGGTTGATGCTTCCTGCTGTGCAGGTGTAACACCGCAGACTCACGCCGCCGCACTTGCTACAATGAAGATGTGCCAGATTGACGTTATCGGAGAATGATATATTACAAGGAGAATTAATTATGTTTGATGCAAAAAATGCAAAGGATGCCTGCGTAGAATGGATTCGCAATTTCTTTGAAGAAAACGGCAAGGGCTGTAACGCAGTTGTCGGCATTTCGGGCGGTAAGGACAGCTCGATTGCCGCGGCGCTGTGCGTTGAGGCACTTGGCAAAGACCGTGTTATAGGCGTGCTTATGCCTCAGGGCGAGCAGCACGATATTGATAAGGCGCAGATGCTGGTTGATCACCTCGGTATAAAGCATTATATTGTCAACATCAAGGATGCTGTTGATGCCGTGCTCAACAATATGCCTGCCGATATACAGGTAACTGCGCAGACCGTGCAGAATATTCCGCCCAGAATCAGAATGTCAACGCTCTATGCCGTATCGCAAAGCTGTAACGGCCGTGTTTGCAACACCTGCAACCTCTCAGAGGATTGGGTCGGCTACTCCACACGCTACGGCGATTCCGTCGGCGATTTTTCACCTATGAGTAACTTTACCGTAACCGAAATCAAGCAGATTGGCTATGAGCTTGGTGTGCCGCGTGAGCTGGTTGATAAAACACCTATCGACGGTCTTTGCGGCAAAAGCGATGAGGAAAACCTTGGCTTCACTTACGCGGAGCTTGATGCTTACATCCGCACGGGTGAAATTGCAGATGAAGAGACTAAGCAGATGATTGACAGAAGGCACAAAATCAACCTTTTCAAGCTTGAGCTTATGCCATCGTTTAATTACGGTATACCCGTAAAAGCATAACCGGAGCAGAAAAAAAGCGCAGAGCGCATAAAACAAAAATAAATAGAAGGGTTCCCACAGTTGTATCTGTAGGGACCCTTTAAGCATTTAAATAAGTATGCTGATAAATTGTTGTATTTTATGCTACGAACAAACCTCACCACTCGACGTACCTTCGTACGCCTTCGGGTAAACCAAAACAAGTCCGAAGCCTTGTTTTGGTTCGGTTTGTCCGTTCTGCATCTTTTTTCTTGCTCCGGAAAAGTGGCAAAAAAGCGCAGAGCGCATAAAACAAAAATAAACAGAAGGGTTCCCACAGTTATATCTGCAGGAGCCCTTTAAGCATTTAAATAAGTATGCTGATAAATTGTTGTGTTTTATGCTACGAACAAACCTCACCACTCGACGTACCTTCGTACGCCTTCGGGTAAACCAAAACAAGTCCGAAGCCTTGTTTTGGTTCGG
>JAFOBC010000064.1 GCA_017382015.1 Clostridia bacterium | reverse complement strand
CGGTGCGGTGAACAAAGGCAAATTCTGCCCCAACTGCGGAGCAAAGAAACCCGAAGGCGCACCTCTTTATCAGTGCGACAAATGCGGCTGGAAGCCCGAAGACCCCAAGAATCCGCCCAAGTTCTGCCCCGAATGCGGTGATGCTTTCAATGCAAACGATATTGTCTGATTGACGTTTAGCTGAAACTTAATATCAAAAACGCTTACAAACGGCAGGTACAGCTGATGTAAGCGTTTTTTTGTTGCAAATTATAGCCTAATACACTTGATTTTTTCATCGGTAAATGTTACTATGTTCACAGTTGTTAAAAAATATGTTAAAAATGAACACTAAAGAGGTGGTTGTGTTGACTAAAATTCAGTTTGATGTGATTTATCTGCTGTATAAGCGCGGCCGTATACCCCAAAGAGAAATTGCGGAAATTCTCGATATTTCGCTCGGGGCGGTCAATAAGATTCTCAAACAGCTCAAAGAGGCAGGGTTGATAGATGAAAATTGCGCTCTGACGGCAGAAGGCAAGAATAAGCTTGACCTGTATAAGGTAGATAACGCTATCATTCTGGCGGCAGGTATGAGCACAAGGTTTGTGCCTGTTTCTTATGAGTTTCCCAAAGGTCTGACCGTTGTTAAGGGTGAGGTGCTTATCGAGAGGCAGATAAGACAGCTCCACGAAGCCGGAGTTGAAGAGGTGGTCGTCGTTGTCGGCCATATGCTCGAAAAGTTCCTTTATCTCAAGGAAAAATACAACGTAAAACTTGTCGTCAATAAGGAGTATAAGGTCAAAAACACCCACTCCAGCGTATATGCGGCAAGAGAATATCTGAAGAGTACGTATATTTGCTGTTCGGATAATTACTATCCCGAAAATCTGTTTAATTCTCATGAGTTTCACAGCTGTTACTGTGCACAGTTTCTTAAGGGTCTGAGCCGCACGGAGCGTGGCTTGATTTTTGATAAGCAGGGGCTTATAACAGCAACTGCGAAGCCGTGTGAGGATATGTGGACCATGCAGGGACACGCTTTCCTGAGCAGAGAGTTCAACAGTGTTTTCGTTTCTATACTTGAGGATTATTATGATAAGCCCGGTACGAAGGATTTGTACTGGGAAGGTATTTATGCGGAAAACCTTGATAAGCTTCCTATGTATATAGTCAAATGCTCGCAGGAGGATATTCTGGAGTTTGACTCGGTAGAGAATCTGCGTGAGTTTGACCCCGATTATCTTGTTCATAATGATCTGAAACTCACCCGTAATATCTGTAAAGCTCTGAATGCAGAGCCGAAGGAAATCAAGGATATAACGCCGATAAGAGCCGGAATTACCAACAGTTCGTTTGCTTTTACCGTGCGCGGCGGCAGATACGTATACAGAAATCCCGGTAAGAACACAATAGGGTATATCGACAGAAAAAGAGAAAAGTTTGCGCTTGAAACGGCAAAGCGTCTGGGATTAGACAGCTCGTATCTTTATGAGGATGAAAATGAGGGTTGGAAGATTTCTTACTTTATCAATATAACGGAGCCGTTTGATTTTACGGATGACATCCACCTTCAAAAGCTTTCTTCGCATCTCAGAACTTTGCACGATTCCGGTGTGCAGTGCGGCTCGGCTTTTGATTATTTCGAAGAAGCTGATAAGCTTATCGAAAGACTCAGGGTTCTGGATTATCAGGCGGCTGATGAAATCGCATCTTTCCGAGAGCGTATAGAGGCTTTAAATGAACTTAATAAGAGAGACGGCTGGCAGAATGTTCTTTGCCACAACGATATATACGAGCCGAATCTTCTTATATCTGCGGACAGCCTTTATGTTATTGATTGGGAGTATGCAGGTGATTCAGACAAAGGTTACGATATCAGCAAGCTTTTCACTGCAGACAATGCGCCGCTTGATGAAATAGAACGCCGACTTGCTTTCTATTTCGGCAGAACTCCGACTGTGGAAGAAAAGCTCCATATTATGAGGTGTGCTACCGTTAACTATTACTATTGGTTTGTCTGGGCTATTTTCCAGGATAGGTCAGGAAACGATTGTTCTGACTGGAAACTGTTATGGTTTGAGAAGATGAACAAATACTATAACGAAGCTATGAAATTAGCCGAGGAGGTATAAACGAATGGAATATGTAATTGCGATTTTTGTTGGAATATGGATTTCTGCGGCAGGCTTGACGGCATATTTCAGGATTAAAAAAGATTTTGCAGATACTGATGTTCCTGAAAGTAAAAAGGATAAGGGGGGCGATAAATGATGAGCAACGTTTTTCTTATCGGTATGGTAATTTCGATGATTGCCTATATCGTTATAGGCTTTATAATCAGTAAGGGTGTCAAAAATACAAGTGACTTTTTTGTTGCCGGCAGACGTGCTCCCACGTTCCTGCTTGTAGGTTCTCTGGTAGCTTCCTATTGCGGAACGGGCTTGTATTTCGGTGATGCGGGTGAATCTTTTGCAGGCATTTTCTCACCGCTTATGATGCTCGGTGCAATGCTTATCGTAGGCTATGTGCTTGGCGGCGTGTTCTTTGGTCGTTTTCTCAGAAGAAGCGAATGCAGCACAATTCCCGAGTTTTTCGGAAAAAGGTTTAATTCTCCTGCTTTGAGGAAGCTGGCGGCTGTAACACAGCTTGTAACGATTATTGTTTACCTTCTTTCTACAATCCAGGGTATCGGTACTCTGATGTCGCTGGTTACGGGTCTTGATTATAAGCTGTGCATTATTCTTGCGCTGATTACGTTTTCTCTTCTTACGGTTACATCCGGTTCAAAAGGTGTTCTTATTACCGATACAATAATGTTCGGTTTGTTTACCGTTGTTACGGTTGTTGTTATATTTATATGCACATCAAAGGGCGGCGGATG
>JAFOBC010000063.1 GCA_017382015.1 Clostridia bacterium | reverse complement strand
TACGGGCCGTAGTTGTTTGAACAGCGTGATATCGTTACCGGTGTGCCGAAAGTTCTGTGGTATGCGAGCACGAGCAGGTCGGCTGATGCCTTGCTTGCCGAGTAGGGGGATGAGGTGTGAATCGGGGTCTGCTCGGTGAACATAAGGTCGGGTCTGTCGAGCGGAAGGTCGCCGTATACCTCGTCTGTTGAAACCTGATGGAATCTGGGGACGTTATACTTATTGCAGGCGTCAAGAAGCACCTGCGTGCCGAGTATGTTTGTCTTGAGGAAAACCTCAGGCTCTTCGATTGAGCGGTCAACGTGAGATTCTGCGGCGAAGTTTACAACGCAGTCGAATCTCTCTTTCTCAAACAGCTCGTATATAAAAGCGCGGTCTGTGATGTCTCCCTTGACGAACTTGAACTTGTCTGATTTGAAAGCATCTTTCAGCGTTTCAAGGTTGCCTGCATAAGTCAGAGCATCGAGGCAGACAAGCTGTGTGTCAGGATAATTTTCAAGCATATAGTAGACGAAATTGCCGCCGATAAAACCGGCACCGCCTGTGACAAGAAGCTTATTCATATGATAAAGCACCTTTCATTGATAGTTTGTGATAGTATACGCTTAGGGTAATTATATCAAATATTTACAACAAAATCAACACAAAACTATTGCGTAAAGGCCGGTCAGCGGATAAAATAGATACACGGATGGTGATAGTATGGCAAGAGTTGAACCGCTCAGCACTAATGAAGCTGAAGCAAAAACCCGAAAAATGAGCGATGAGTATTCGCGCAGCGTGAAGCTGAACAATATGAAAAAAACGCTTCTTCACAACACGGTGGCGTTCGATGCGCTTATGGGCTTTCATAAGCTTTGCGATGAGGCAAAGACGTTTTTATCTGAGCTGGATGTCAACCTCTTTTGCTATGCAATCTCTTTTGAAAACGACTGTATGGTATGCTCCGCTATATTCAAGAGCTTTCTGGATGAGCAGGGTGTTGATTTCGATGCGCTGATTATGTCTCCTGTTCAGCAGGCGCTAATATCATTCGGCAGGAATGTTGCTGACAATCCCCACGAGGTGTTTGAGGATCAGATAGAAGAGATGAAGGAGTTCTTTACCGACGAGCAGCTTGTTGTGCTCACTTCGCTTGCGGCGATGATGGTGGCTTCAAATATTGTGAACACCGTGCTTGATGTTGAATATTAAAATTGACCCGTACAGCCTGTTGCGGCCGTGCGGGTCTTTTGTTCAGAATACGCTTTCAATCTGCCTCGGACAGCATTCCGGGGAGTAAATCCATCGGCTGATGTGCTTGGCATCTGTAAAATATCGCGGTTGTTCAGGCGGATAATCGGCGCTGAACGCATCAACGATAATCAGCTTCACCTTCATCCGTTCAGGTATCAGGCTTCTGATATAAACGGTTGCGTGCTGACCTGCATGAACATCCGGCACAAGCTCTGCAAGTCCTGCGAGATTTGGCGCAAGTTCAACGAATACGCCGTATTTTTCGACCGACCTTATAATGCCCGGCACAGTCTGGCCTGCGCAGAAATTCTGTGCGTTTTGCTCCCATGTGCCAAGCAGTTCTTTGTGCGAGAGTGTGATTTTTCCGTCCTCGGCTATACTTTTTACAATTGCTTTTATGTCGTCACCTGTGGAGAATCTTACGCTTGGGTGCGGGATTCTCGAAACGGAGATGGCGTCAATGGGTATAAGCGCAATCAGTCCTGCGCCGATATCGGCGAAAACACCGAAACTTTCAATATGCGTTATGCGGGCATCGATAACGTCGCCGGGTGTCAGCTTTGAAATGTATTCGTTGTAACAGTCCTGCTGTACAGATTTTCTGCTGAGTATTGCAATGCGCTCGCCGCAGCCGTCATCTTCAAAGCCTGTTATGCGGAATGTAACGGGCTTGTTTACTCGCGATATAAGCGCGATATCGCGCACTTCTCCTTCGCCGATTTCAAACGCACCCTCACTACGCGGGATAATTCCTCTGACGGGCCCTAAATCCAGATGAAGATTGTGGTCGTTATCGCAGAGAATTACTCTCGCTTCAAGCGGAGTTTTCCGTGAGTATGCCTGCATTATTGAGGAGATGTCCGCCAGTGCGGCACGGTTTTCCGGTGTTGATATAAGTCTTCCTTCGGGTCTGTATTTTTTCATTGACGTGCGGCGAAACAGCTTTTCGCCGCTCCCTCCCTTGCTGTGTTTTTTGGCCGTTGGTTTATATATATGCATTTTCTTTGCCGTCATTACCGTAATGATTGATATTTTTGCGTACGTATGTTATAATATCCTGAAACAGAGGTGGTATATTTATGCTCGACAAGCTTGAACAGGTCGAACAAAGGTTTGAAGAAATTAATGAAAAGCTCTGCCGGCCGGATGTTGTGTCCGATATGGAGCTTTACAAAAAATATATGCAGGAAATGAAGCAACTTACTCCCGTTGTCGAAAAATTCCGCGAGCATAAAAAGGCTCTTGCCGATGCGGCGGATGCACGACTTATGCTTGAGGATTCGTCGCTCGATGCCGATTTCAAGGAGATGGCTGCCGAGGAGCTTGATGCAGCAAAAGCGCTGATTGAGCAGACACAGCAGGAGCTGAAGGTTTTGCTTCTTCCCCGTGATCCTAATGACGATAAAAACGTTATCGTCGAAATCCGCGGCGGTGCAGGCGGCGACGAAGCATCTCTTTTTGCAAATTCGCTTTACCGAATGTATTCGATGTATGCCCAGACAATGGGCTGGGGCAGTGAAATACTTACCGCAAACGAAACAGAGGTAGGCGGATTTAAGGAAATCAGCTTTATGATAAGCGGCGAGGGCGCTTATTCACGTTTTAAGTTTGAGAGCGGTGTTCACCGTGTTCAGCGTGTGCCCGAAACCGAAAGCCAGGGCAGAATCCATACTTCTACCGTTACAGTTGCGGTGCTTCCCGAAGCAGAAGAGGTTGACGTGCAGATAAACCCTGCCGATTTGCAGATTGATACCTTCCGTTCAAGCGGTGCAGGCGGTCAGCATATCAATAAAACAGAGTCTGCAATACGTATAACCCATCTGCCCACAGGCACTGTTGTTGAGTGCCAGGATGAACGCAGTCAGCACAAAAATCGCGATAAGGCTATGCGCATTCTTCGTTCAAGAATCCTTGAGGCTGAGCGAGAGAGGCAGGCAGGCGAAATCGCAGGCGAGCGACGTGCTCAGGTCGGTACGGGTGACAGAAGTGAAAGAATCCGCACCTACAATTATCCTCAGGGCAGAATGACAGACCACAGAATTGGTCTTACTCTGTATAAGCTCGAAGCTATTCTCAACGGCAGCCTCGATGAGCTGATTGATGCTCTCATTACTGCCGATACTGCAGAGAAACTCCGTGCACAGGAATAATAAAGAATTGAAATCAGGTAAAATGATGGTTGAAACTAAACTGTTTAAATACGAACCGTCCGATTCGGATATGCTTTCTGCCGTTGGCGCAATATTGCGTGATGGCGGAATTGCAGGCATACCTACCGAAACTGTTTACGGTCTTGCCGCAAATGCTTTCGACGGTAAAGCGGTTGCGAAAATTTTCAAAGCAAAAGGCAGACCGCAGGATAATCCGCTGATTGTTCATATAAGCGATATTTCACAGCTTGATTCGGTAGTGTCGCATATTCCGCCATCGGCTTATGCGCTGGCGGAGAAATTCTGGCCGGGTCCGCTGTCAATAATAATGCCTAAGGGTGAACGTATACCGAATGAGGTCAGTTGCGGTCTGGATACTGTTGCCGTGCGTATGCCGTCGCATCCTGGCGCGCGTGACATAATTTCTGCTGCAGGCGTGCCGCTTGCCGCTCCGTCGGCTAATCTTTCGGGCAGTCCGAGCCCTACAACAGCTCAGCACGTAATTGATGATATGTGGGGCAGAGCAGACGCCATAGTTGATGGCGGTATGTGCGATGTCGGTGTTGAATCAACGGTTGTGTCGCTTGTCGGCAAAAAACCGAGGCTTTTGCGTCCGGGCGGAGTTTCGCTCGAACAGCTCGAAAGTGTGCTCGGTGAGGTAGAGGTGGACAGCGCTGTGCTTGCCGAGCTCGAACCGGGGCAGAAGGCTGCTTCGCCGGGTATGAAATACAAGCATTATTCACCCAAGGCAAGGGTAATAATAATCAAGGGCAGTTTTGATAATTACAGACGTTTTGTGATGGGCAAAAAAGACTGTGCGGCGCTTTGCTTTGACGGTGAGGGCGATAAGCTCGATATTCCGTTTATCGAAATCGGCAGAGAGCATGACAGCACCGCTCAGGCACATCTGATTTTTGATGTGCTTCGCAAGCTTGACGAAATGGGTGTGGATACAGCTTATGCACGTTGCCCCGATACGGACGGTGTCGGTCTTGCCGTAATTAATCGCTTGCTTCGTGCGGCGGCGTTTACCGTACTCGATGTTGACGGTGCAATGCTGATTGGTCTTACCGGTGCAACAGGCTCGGGTAAATCAACAGTTGCAAAAATGCTCTGCGAAAAATACGGCTTTGCACATATCGATTGCGATAAGATAGCACGCGAAATAACGGCGGACGGTTCACCTGTTCTCAGCCAGCTCGCGCAGGCTTTCGGCGAGGATATAATCCGTGATGATATGAGCCTTGACAGAGCGCTTCTTGCCTCCCGTGCATTTGCTTGTGAGCAGGCAACGAAGCTGCTCAACAGCATAACTCACCCTATTATTACATCAAAAGCACTTGCAAAGGTTAAAGACTTTACACTTGAGGGCAAAACGGCTGTGCTGCTGGATGCGGCGGCAATTTTTGAAAGTAAAATTGACAAGCTTTGCAGCTTTACAGCAGTTGTAAGCGCTCCGGAAGAGGTAAGAAAAGCAAGAATTATTGAGCGTGACCTGATAACTGCAGAAAAGGCAGAGGAAAGAATCAGGGCACAGCTTTCAGACGGTGAATATGAGCGGAATGCAGATGTAATAATTGCAAACTTTCCGCCACACAATATTGAAACGGAAATTCAAAAACTAATCCAGAAATATGAGGAGAAAAGACAATGAGCAAGAACGAAGAACTCAGAGAGAAACTCTTTTACGATCCCAAGCATGGCTGCAAAGTTATGGATGAGGCAGAGATTGCCGCTGCTGATGATTTTGCAGAAGGCTACAAAAAGTTTATGACCGCTTGTAAGGTTGAGCGCGAGGTTGTCGAATATGTAGCAGACCTTGCCGCCGCAAACGGCTTTGTTGCTTTCGACAGCAAGGCTCAGTACAAGCCGGGCGACAAAGTAATCTACAACAACAGAGGCAAGGCAGTTATTCTTGCGGTTATCGGTCAGAAGCCTGTTGAAGAGGGCGTGCGTATTGCCGCTGCTCATATCGATTCTCCCAGGCTTGACCTCAAACCCAATCCGCTCTATGAGGATGCTGAGCTTGCGCTCTTCAAAACTCATTATTACGGCGGTATCAAGAAGTATCAGTGGACAGCTATTCCGCTTGCTCTCCACGGCGTTATCGTCAAGGCAGACGGTACAACCGTTAAAGTTAATGTCGGTGAAGATGCGGGCGACCCCAAGTTTGTCGTTACCGATCTTCTCCCTCACCTTGCCGCTGACCAGATGAAGCGTACTCTTGCAGAGGGTATCAAGGGCGAAGAGCTCAATATCCTTGTTGGCAGCCGTCCTTTCAAGGATGATGAAGGCTCCGAGAGCGTTAAACTCAACATTATGAGTATCCTCAACGAAAAATACGGCATTGTTGAGTCGGATTTCCTCAGCGCAGAGCTTGAGGTTGTTCCTGCTTTCGGTGCTGACGATATCGGCTTTGACAGAAGCCTTATAGGTGCATACGGTCACGATGACAGAGTCTGTGCTTATCCCTCGGTTATGGCGATTCTCGATGCAGGCACACCCGAGTATACTGCTCTTACCGTGCTTGCCGATAAAGAGGAAACAGGCTCCGAGGGCAACACAGGTCTTGATTCTGCTTATATGGCTTACTTTATCAGTGACCTTGCACGTATGCAGGGCGGCGTAGGCAGTATTGCCATGAGCAACAGTCAGTGTCTTTCTGCCGACGTAAATGCCGCTTTCGATCCCACGTTTGCAGGTGTGCTCGAGAGAAGAAACGCAGCCTTTGCAAACAAGGGTATCGTCGTTACAAAGTATACGGGTGCAAGAGGTAAGAGCGGCACATCTGATGCAAGCGCTGAGTTTATGGGCAAAATACGCAGGCTCTTCAACGAAAACGGTGTTATATGGCAGGTCGGCGAACTCGGTAAGGTCGATGAGGGCGGCGGAGGAACCGTTGCTAAATACGTTGCTTACCACAATATCGACGTTGTTGATGTCGGTGTTCCCGTGCTTTCAATGCACGCTCCCTACGAGGTTATATCAAAGATTGACCTCTATATGGCTTACAAAGGATTTTTAACGTTCTTCACAAAGTGAGGATTTTATGGAAACTGATCAAGAAAGAGTAAAACGTCTGCGTAAAAAATCGATGAGCCTGCCGCTTCGTCCCGGAGTATATCTCATGAAGGATAAAAGCGGCGGCATCATCTACGTCGGCAAAGCAAAAGCTCTCAAAAACAGGGTGAGCAGTTATTTCGGCTCGCACTATAACCATACTGCAAAGGTAATCCGTATGGTTGAGCACGTTCAGGATTTTGACTATATCGTTACGGACAGCGAGTTTGAAGCGCTTGTGCTCGAATGCAGCCTTATCAAACAGCACAGCCCGAAATACAACATCCTTCTCAAGGATGACAAAGGCTATCACTATGTCAAAATCACAAAAGGGCCTTGGCCGAGAATAGATGCCGCAATGCAGCTGGTGGATGACGGCTCCGAATACATCGGGCCGTACACCAGCTCTTTTGCCGTGCGCCAGACCGTTGAACAGGCACAGAAAATTTTCCGTCTGCCTCAGTGCAGTAAAACCTTTCCTGTCACACACAAACAGCGCCCTTGCCTGAATTATCACATTTCCCAATGCTCTGCGCCGTGCGCAGGTAAGATTTCGCAGGCAGATTACAAGCGCAGCGTTGAGCATGCTGTTGATTTTCTTAAAGGCGGCTCAGCTTTTATGATTAAACAGATGCAGGCTGAGATGGAGCAGGCGGCCGAAAACCTCGATTTTGAAAAAGCCGCTGTACTGCGCGACAGAATTGCGGCAATAACCAAGTTTGGCGAAAAGCAGAAGGTTGTCAGCGCTGATGTGACAGAGCAGGATGTTTTTGCCCTTGCCCATTCGCAGGATAAGTCCTGCCTTGCGGTGCTTCGTTTCTTCGGCGGCAGACTTTGCGATACGGAACACTTCCTTATCGACACACCGGAGGACGCGGACTATGCACGCTACGAACTTCTGATGAGCTATTATTCAATGCGTGAGCGTATTCCGCCGCGTATTCTGATTGATTCGTTGCCGCAGGATTACGAGCTTCTTTCACAGTGGCTCAGCGAAAAACTCGGTAAAAAAGTGAGCTTTGCCGTGCCGCAAAGAGGCGGCCAGCTCAGACTCTTGGAAATGTGCCGCTCTAATGCCAGCGAAAAGCTTGCATTGAGCCTTGGCAGAAAGGGAAGAGATACGGCGGCGCTCGATGAGCTTGCAAGGTTACTTGTGCTTTCATCTCCGCCCGAATATATAGAATCGTACGATATTTCCCATACCGCAGGTACGGAAAACGTAGCAGGTATGGTTGTGTTCAAAAACGGACAGCCTTATAAACAGGCATACAAGCGCTTTAAGATAAAAGGCTTCGACGGTCAGGATGACTGCGCTTCGATGGCAGAGGTGCTTGAACGCAGGTTTACGCACTATCTTGAAGAAAACTCAAAGCCTGAAGGTGAGAAGCGCGATGAAGGCTTTGCAAAACTGCCCGACCTTATATTGCTGGACGGTGCGCAGATGCAGGTTAATGCGGTCAGGGCTGTTCTGTTAAGGCTCGGAATTGATGTTCCGCTGTACGGTATGGTGAAGGATTCAAGTCACAGAACACGCGCCGTAACAGGTGAAGGCGGCGAAATATCGATAAACTCAAAGCGCAGTGCGTTTACCCTTGTGTCTACAATACAGGAGGAAGTTCACCGCTTCGCAATCGAATATCACCGCAAACGCAGAAGTGCGGGCATTTCTACAACGCTCACTCAAATTGAAGGTGTGGGTCAGAAACGAGCCGCTGCGCTGATGAAGCATTTCAAGTCGCTTACCGCTATCAAAGAAGCTTCGCTTGAGGAGCTTTGCGCAGTAAAAGGTGTCGATTCACGCTCGGCACAAGCTGTATATAACTATTTTCACAGCGAAAATGCAGAAGATTAACGGTATGTTCATACCTTTTTTCTTACAACGCTTGACAAAACAATGTCAATAAAAGATAATATAATGAGGATAATGTCATAATATCGCGCGTTCTGCGCTTTACGGAGTAGTTTTATGAGAGTTATTACAGGTTCCGCCAGGGGCAGAGTTCTTACCACGCTTGAGGGTAACGATGTTGTTCGCCCCACAACCGACAAAGTTAAAGAGGCTATGTTCAGCATAATTCAGTTTGATATTGAAGGAAGGAGAGTGTTGGATCTTTTTGCAGGTTGCGGTCAGCTCGGCATCGAAGCGCTCAGCAGAGGTGCGGCAAAATGCACTTTTGTTGATTCTGATGCAAAGTCCGTTGCCGTTATCAAAAAGAATCTTGAGCATACAAAGCTTATCGATTCTGCGGCTGTTGCCCAGATGGATGCTTTCTCGTTCCTTCGTATGTCTCCTGAGGTTTTTGATGTTGTTCTGCTTGATCCGCCATATGGCACAGGTCTTTTGCAGAAGGCGCTCGCTTCACTCGACGGCAAGATGGCAGAGGGCTCACTCATCGTGTGTGAGATGCCGGCAAAAGAGGAGATTCCCGAGCAGGCAGGCGGATTGACTCTGTTCAGACAATACAAATACGGCAAAACAGAGCTCGCCGTATACAGATAAAAGGGGATAGGCACTATGAAAATTGCAATCTGTCCCGGCAGTTTCGACCCTGTTACAATCGGCCATCTCGACGTAATCAGGCGTGCTGCAAAAATGTTCGACAGGGTAATCGTTGTCGTAATGTATAACTACCACAAAAAGACCAGTGCATTCACGCCCGATGAAAGAGTTGAGCTCATCAGGCGTGCCACGGCAGACCTCCCGGGTGTGGAGGTAGACCACTATTACGGTCTGCTTGCCGACTATGCGCGGGAAAAAGGTGCGGTAGCAATCGTCAAAGGTTTGCGCGCCGTTTCTGATTTCGAGGCGGAGTTTCAGCAGGCATTGGCCAACAAAAAGCTCAACAGCGAGGTTGAAACTGTTTTCCTCACGGCAAGCGCGGAAAATATGTATCTCTCCTCAAGCGTTGTTAAGCAGATCTGTGAATTCGGTGGAGATATATCCGAGTTTGTTCCTGCCGAAATTCTGGATGATATAGAGAAAAGACTCAGAAAGGATGAAAATAAATGAACGTAGAAAGTTTACTTGAACAGATTGAGGAAATTCTTGACAATGGACAGAAGGTTGTTCTTTCTTCAAGAGTTACCGTAGATGTAGAAGCAATCCGCAGATGTGTTGACGCAATCCGCGACAATATGCCTGATGAAATCCGTCAGGCACGTAACATCGTGCGCGACCACAACAAGCTTATCGACGATGCAACCGCACAGGCTCAGGAAACTTTGGCAAGAGCAACTGAGCGTGCTCAGGAGACTATCAACAAAGCAAACGCAAAGGCTAAGGAGCACATCCTCTCTTCAGAAGAGATTGCAAGAACAAACGTTGCTCAGGCTGAAGAGATTGCACGTACTACGGTTGCAACAGCAGAGGCTCAGGCTCAGCGTATGGTTGAGGAGAGTGAGGTTGTAGCACGTGCCAAGGCATACTGCGAGGAGATGTGCAGAAAGGCTCAGGCTCAGGCAGAGGCAACAGTAGCAAACGCAAACGCTACGGCGGCAGAAACTATCGAAACTGCTAACCGTCAGGCTGCAGCTGCTAAAGAATCAGCCGAAAAATGGTCTGATGATATTTGCTCATCTGCAGGTAATTTTGTTGAGAATATCATCGGTCAGACTGAGCGAGCACTTGTAAACAGCCTTTCAAGCGTTCGTCAGGCAAAGGAAAACATACATAACGCTATCGGTAAGCGCAACGACGAGTAAAAGATTGCCGTAGGTGATTTGTATTGAAAATTTCACGATTTATAGCTTTGATTGCGGTGATAGCTGTTGCTGTCGCTGCAATCGTTGCTGTTTCTAAAGTAAAACCGAATATTTCCGGGGACTCGATTGAGTTTCAGACTGTGGATTATACTGTGCCCGAAGGCCCGCTTGAGACAAGCGTAAGTATGATTGCCGTGGGTGATAACCTTATTCACGAGCCCATCTATAAACAGGCTCAGGCAAGAACTCCCGACAGCAGTTATGATTTTATGCCGGTTTACGAAAATGTGGCAGAGCTGATTTCGGCCGCGGATATTGCCGTTATCAACCAGGAAACGATGATGGCGCAGAGCTTTGATGTTTCAACATATCCTTGTTTCAATACGCCCACGGTTATGGCTTCACAGCTTTCACAGCTCGGTTTTGATGTGCTTACAATTGCAAATAACCATATGCTCGACAAACAGAGCAAGGGTCTTATCGAAACGCTCGATCTTATCAACTCAACCGACGGTCTTCTTGCTGCAGGTGCTTTCCACAGCAGGGAAGAGTATACGCAGATAAATACTGCTACAGTCAACGATATCAGCTTTGCGTTTCTCTCTTTCACAGAGCATACAAACGGTATCACAATCCCCGAATCAAAGGAGGACTATATCGTTTACCTCGATGAGCTTGACGATGTTAAATTGCAGGTTGAGTATGCGAATAAGATTGCAGACGTCGTTGTAGTATCAATGCATGCAGGTATTGAGTATTCGGATGATGAAAATGACATTCAGCGCAATTTTGCAGAAAATGTTGTCAATTGGGGTGCAGATGTTGTTATAGGCACACATCCTCATACTCTTCAGCCTGTTGGATATGTTACAAATCCGCAGGGCAAAGAGGTTCCCGTGCTTTATTCGCTTGGCAATTTTGTTTCGGCGCAGAATAGGGCAAAACGTCTTATCGGCGGTATTGCAAACCTTACATTCACCAAGAATCACGTGACGGGAGAGGTTACTGTCAGCAAGCCTCAGCTTGATATTGTTATCACGCATTACGGTGCTGGTTTTTCAGGAATAAAGCTTTACCGTTTAGCTGATTATACATCTTCGCTTGCGGCTGCTCACGGCAATCCCGATATCAGCCTTGACTTTATCTATAACCATATTCGCACTGTCATAGGTGATGAATATTTGATAGATGAATATAAAAGTAAATAAAGAATAATTACCCACCGATGTTGCATATATTTAAGCAAATACAGTAAATAAGTGCATTGAGGTGGGTTTATGTTTGTTGTTTCGTTTAAATCGTCTTCCGTCAAAGCGGCGCTTCTAGGCACGCTGATTGTTATCTGTGCAGTTGCAGGTGTCTACGTTGCAGGCAGGAGTGTGGAGGCATCCGTTGACTCGGCTAAAAGCGGCATTGATTACAGCGCTGCCGATGCTTCGCAGAGAATTGCTTTTTTGTCTCAGTTTGGCTGGGATGTGGTGGCTGACCCCGTTGAAGTTCGCGAGATAATCATTCCTGCTGAGTTTGACAAAGCTTATGAGGAATACAGCTCTATGCAGAAAGAGCATGGGCTTGATCTTTCCGATTATTGCGGTAAGCGCGCAAAGCGTTGGACATACGAAATTAAAAATTATCCCGGATACGAAGGCTCTTCACTTGTACAGGCCAATTTGTTTGTGCTTGACGGAAGAGTTATAGGCGGTGATATCTGCTCGCTTGAAACAAACGGGTTTATGCACAGCTTTTTGTATCCGAAGGAGAAGGAGAATAAATCGCCCGATGGCACAACAGCGACTTGACAAAATAATAGCCTCGCAGGGTAAATACAGCCGCAGTGATGTACGCAGGCTTGTTCGTAGCGGTGAAATAACCGTTAACGGCAAGGCTGTGAATGACTGCGGCCTTAAGGTCGACCCCGAAAAAGATAATATAGTTGTTCGCGGTGAAAGCTTTGGTTACAGTAAATTTGTATATATAATGCTCAATAAACCGCAGGGTGTTGTCAGCGCAAGCCGCTCGCCGGGCGAGAAAACCGTTGTTGATCTTGTGCCGGACGAGCTGAAAAGAGACGGTCTTTTTCCTGCAGGCAGGCTTGATAAGGATACAACCGGCTTTGTGCTGATTACCGATGACGGTGCTTTTGCCCACGAGATACTTTCTCCCAAAAAACACGTTGAAAAAACTTATATTGCGGTGCTGGACAGGCCTATAGGGGAGTCTGAACTTGAAAAGTTCAGAAGCGGTGTAACACTTGCCGACGGCTACGAATGCCTTCCGGCGCAGATAACTTTGCTATCCGAAGACGGGCTTGCCGTTGAAATAAAACTCAGGGAGGGTAAGTATCATCAGATAAAAAGAATGGCGGCCGCTTGCGGATCGCACGTCAATAAACTGCACCGTGTTTCTATGGGCGGACTGAGCCTTGACGGCTCGTTGCAGGAGGGTGAGTGCAGGCTTATAACCGCTGAAGAACTGGTAAAAATTAAAACAGGTTGACAAAGTTTATAAAAAGGGTTAAACTGATAGGTGGATATGTATCTTTTGATAAATAATGTTAATCAAGGATGAATGCTTTGGAACAAGAATTTGTATTTAAAAACAAGTCATTTCGCAGACGTTGTGTCAATGTAATATGCATTGCAGCATTGCTTGCCGGCATATATGTCGGCGTAAGCTTTGCCAATATACCTAATTGCCAGAATTATCCCCGGCTGGCAGTCCGTTTGTTGCTTACGGTTTTCTATACGGTTGAGCTTTGCCTTTTTGCCAATCGTAATTCCGTATATATGGAAATCGGGGGCGACTATGCTCTTGCCAGACGTGCAGGCGCAGGTATGATGATTGCGCTTATAGTCAACGCAATTGTTGAAGCGTACTATGTTTCGGTTTTTCTTGAAACAGCAGGCAAGATGCGACTTGTGTATATGTGTGTTATCATAGCGGTGGGTTGTATTTCAACTTTGCCGATTATACTTTTCCAATATCTCAATTTCGATTTTGTGCTTATGCGCATTGCAAGTGCGATCGGTATTATGGCTTCCGTCATTTCTTTCTGTATCGGCTTCCTTGTCATTGCCACAAATCAGGTTGATGCGTTTGATGGCGGTATACTCAACGGTGTAGGCGCTGTGTTCGACAGCTTTGCTCCGCTTTATCTGATTCACTGCCTTGTGCCTGTAATTGTCATCGAAATAGCCAGAGATGCTCTTGCAAAACAGCTCAAGCTTGAAGAAAAATTTGCTCCCGAAGTTATGGCGGAGCCGATTGTCACAGTACCGGATAATTACAAAAAGAAAGGCTGAATGCCGACTTGAAAGACAGCGCTTTTGCGCTGTCTTTTTCTTTTGTTTTTGTCCGGAAGGTATAAATTTGACCGTCATTTGTAATTTTATACAAAAACTCAATATTTTATCTGCTATTTACATTAAATATTCTCTTTACATCTTGAGTCAAAAGTGATAATATATTGACGGTGCATTTTGACGGTGCATTTTTAGCATTGCTATCTAATATACAGGAGGAATATAAACATGGCAAGAAAAATGAAAACCATGGACGGTAATAACGCTGCGGCATATGTGTCATATGCGTTCACGGAAGTTGCCGGTATCTACCCGATCACACCTTCCAGCCCCATGGCAGACTATGTTGACCAGTGGTCAGCACAGGGTGTAAAGAACATCTTCGGAACAACAGTTAAGGTTGCAGAAATGCAGTCTGAAGCAGGTGCAGCAGGTACCGTTCACGGCTCCCTTGCAGCAGGTGCTCTCACAACTACCTACACTGCTTCCCAGGGTCTTCTTCTTATGATCCCCAACATGTACAAAATCGCAGGTGAGCTTCTTCCCTCGGTTTTCCACGTATCAGCTCGTTGCGTAGCATCACACGCTCTTAACATCTTCGGCGATCATTCCGACGTCTACGCTTGCCGTCAGACAGGTTTTGCAATGCTTGCTGAGACAAACACACAGGAAGTTATGGACCTCGGTGCTGTTGCTCACCTTGCAACTATCAAGAGCCGCGTTCCCTTCCTCAACTTCTTCGATGGCTTCCGTACTTCACACGAGCTTCAGAAGATTGAAATCTGGGATTATGATGATCTCAAAGAAATGTGCGATATGGACGCTGTCAAGGGCTTCCGTGACCGTGCGCTCAACCCCGAGCATTCCGTAATGCGCGGTTCTCACGAGAACGGCGATATCT
>JAFOBC010000062.1 GCA_017382015.1 Clostridia bacterium | reverse complement strand
GCAGGAAAGGTTACCGAACTTCTTGTGGATTGCAAAAAGCCCCTCAAGGTCGCTGTTATGGGGTGTGCTGTTAACGGTCCCGGCGAAGCACGAGAGGCTGATATTGGTATCGCAGGCGGCGACGGTTGCGGTCTCATATTCAAAAAAGGTGAAATTATACGCAAAGTAAGCGAAGATATGTTGGTTGAAGAATTGATGAAAGAAATTGAGAAAATGTGATGAAAGGAAATAAAAAATGAACGGCAAAACCTTGGTTGATTTATTTTCACCGCTTATCGGTATGGAACTCTGCCGTGACTTTCTTGAGTTTGAAAATATTGAAATTAATATAAATTCAATTGATCGTGTTCTCGTTATGGATATATTTGATGCACCTTACGAGTTGCCTAATAAATCTGTAATTGAAGACGAAATTTGTCAGGCGCTTCAGCTTGAGCGTGCTATTATTAACGTGAATCTCATAACGTTGCCAAAAGTTGATCCGTTACCGACTGATACGCATCTTGAAATCAATCCTGATAAGATTAATGAGTTGCTTAAAAAGCGTATTGTTCCGGCTGGCGGATTCTTGGGCGATTCCGAGTCAGAGCTTGACGGTAATAAATATAAGCTTATAGTTTCTGCAGCAGGTGCTGCTGTGCTTAAAAGTATGGGTGCGGAAAAAGAACTTGTCAGCATCATAAATGAGCTTTACGGTATAACTGTTTCAGCTTCTGTTGTAGCGCGCGAGGAATCAAATGCCGTTTCTCTGGAGGAAATGCAGCGCATTGAGGATGAGAAAATTGCGGCAAAGCCTATTGAGGTTAAGAAGGTAATAAAGCCTACATTTGAAGATTTGCCGATTTGTACGGAGTATGCCAAAATCATCTACGGTGAAAAAATACCGCCAAAGCATCCGGTAAGGATTGCTGACATTTCCCAGGATAGCGGCACTGTTATCGTTTGGGGCGATGTTTTTTCTTTTGATACGCGTACTACAAAAGACGGCAGAAACAGAATAATTACTTTTAATTTTTCCGATAATTCGGGTTCGTATTCTGCAAAGATTTTCGGCCCTGTTTCTGAAACTGAATATCTTGTGGAGAATCTCAAAGACGGTATGACAGTTCTTTTGCGAGGCGTTGTAATGTATGATAAATATGCCCGCGAGAACACAATTGATGCCCGAGCAATAGCAATTATCGATAAAATTACAAAGACTGATAATGCTCCTGAAAAGCGCGTTGAATTGCATATGCATACGCGTATGTCTGCTATGGACGGTATGACCGACGTTAAAGACCTGATAAAAAGGGCAATCAAATGGGGTCATAAGGCTGTTGCCATTACTGACCACGGTGTTGTACAGGCATACCCTGATGCTCTGAAAGCGGCAAAGGGCAGCGATATCAAGCTTATTTTCGGTATGGAAGGTTACCTTGTTAACGATGTTGACGGCGATGAAACAGATTACAAAAAACTGCCATCGTATCATATTATCATCATTGCCAAAAATAATACCGGTCTCAAAAATCTCTATAAGCTGATTACTATGTCTAATCTTGAGTATTTCTATAAGCGCCCGAGAATTCCGAAGAGTCAGCTTATGAAGTACAGAGAGGGTCTTATTATCGGTAGCGCCTG
The DNA here is from genome assembly GCA_017382015.1 of Clostridia bacterium. Lineage (GTDB taxonomy): Bacteria > Bacillota > Clostridia > Oscillospirales > Acutalibacteraceae > UBA8612. The sequence continues at coordinate 4,779 of JAFOBC010000062.1, read as the reverse complement.
CGAAGCAGGTGAGCTGTTCAGAGCGATGCTGCAAGGCGAATCCGATGCTAAACTTCTTGATATTGCGTCTTTTTACGATTATATTGAAATTCAGCCTCTCGGAAACAATGATTTCATTGTAAGATCTGAGGAGTTTCCGCATATACAAAGCTATTTCGACCTTGAAAAGCTCAATAAAAAGCTTGTTCATATTGCCGACAAGGTTTCAAAGCCGGTTGTTGCAACATGTGACGTTCACTTTATTGATCCTGAAGACAGCATATACAGAGCTATTCTTATGTCGGGTCAGGGCTTCAGAGATGCTGACCAGCAGGCGCCTCTTTATTTCAGAACAACTGACGAGATGCTTGAAGAGTTTGCTTATCTGGGCGAAGATACGGCACGCGAGGTCGTAATAACAAACCCCAACAAAATTGCAGACGCAGTTGACAGAATAATACCTATCCCTAACGGCAACTTTCCGCCTGATATTCCGGGCTCGGAAGAAGAACTTACCCGTATCTGTTGGGAGAGAGCAAAGAATATGTTCGGCGATCCTGTTCCTGAGTATGTTGCTCAGCGTCTCGAGAAAGAGCTGACATCTATTATCAAGAACGGATTTGCTGTTCTTTATATGATTGCTCAGAAGCTTGTTAAAAACTCCGAAGATAACGGCTATTATGTCGGTTCGCGAGGATCTGTCGGTTCATCTTTTGTAGCTTCAATGGCAGGTATCTCAGAGGTTATGCCGCTTGCTCCTTTTTATTTGTGCAAAGAGTGTAAGCACAGCGAGTTTTTCCTCAAGGGTGAGGTCGGTTCAGGCTTCGATCTTCCGCCTAAAAACTGTCCTGTATGCGGAGCTCCTATGATTCGTGACGGTCATGACATCCCGTTCGAAACATTCCTTGGATTCAAGGGCGATAAATCTCCTGATATAGACCTTAACTTTTCCGGTGAGTATCAGTTTTATGCCCATCGTTATACCGAGGAGCTTTTCGGTAAAACTTATGTTTTTAAAGCGGGTACTGTTTCGACAGTTGCAGATAAGACCGCATTTGGTTTTGTTAAAAAGTACTTTGAAGCCAAAGGTGTATCGCTTCACAACGCTGAGATTGACAGGTTGATGAAAGGCTGTACCGGAATCAAGCGTACCACGGGTCAGCATCCTGGTGGTATGGTTATTGTGCCGGACAGATATGAAGCCGAAGATTTTACAGCGGTTCAGCATCCTGCAGATGATGTTGATGCCGCATCTATTACAACTCATTTCGATTTTCATGCGTTGCATGATACTATCCTTAAGCTTGATAATCTCGGCCATGATGTGCCGACGCTCTATAAGTATCTTGAGGACTTTACGGGCGTTTCGGTGCTTGATGCGGATGTGTGTGATAAAGAACTTTACAGAATGATTGTAAGCCCTGAACCTCTCGGTATTACAGCAGAGGATATTGACTGTGAAACAGGTACTCTTTCAATTCCTGAAATGGGTACAAGCTTTGTCAGACAGATGCTTCTGGAAGCACAGCCTAAGGGCTTTGCTGACTTGCTTCAGATTTCAGGTCTTTCTCACGGCACAGATGTATGGCTTGGCAATGCTCAGGAACTTATCCATAATAATGTTTGCACAATTTCCGAGGTTATCGGTACGCGTGATAATATTATGGTTTATCTTATGCACAAGGGACTGGAGCCTGATATGGCGTTTAAGATTATGGAGATTGTGCGTAAAGGTAATGCTACAAAATTGCTTACACCTGAGCATATGGCAGAGATGCGAAAACACGGCGTTGAGGAATGGTATATTGATTCTTGTATGAAGATTAAATATATGTTCCCCAAGGCTCACGCTGCTGCTTACGTTATCGCGGCGCTCCGTCTCGGATGGTATAAGATTTATCATAAAGTGGCTTATTATGCCGCATATCTTACCGTTCGCGGCGGCGATCTTGATGCGACACTGATTATGTCAACTATCGATCAGGTAAGGCGCAAGATGAAAGAAATCAGCGATAAAGGTAAAGAGGCAACTCCGAAGGAGCTGTCTCAGTATACTGCTCTTCAGGTTCTGCTTGAGATGAAAGCCAGAGGCGTTGAGTTCCTTCCTATCGATCTTTATAAGTCGGATGCAACGGTGTTTAAAATTGAAGACGGAAAGATACGTCTTGCATTTTCTTCGCTTAACGGTACCGGTGAAAATGCTGCGAAATCTATTGCGGCTGCACGCGACGATGGTGAAGGCGAGTTTATGTGCGTAGATGAATTGCAGCGCAGGGCAGGCGTTTCAAGCAGTGTTATTAATGCGTTGCGTGAAGCAGGAGCTCTCGAGGGTATTCCCGAAAGTATGCAGATAAGTTTATTTGATTTTTAAGTTTGGTGTTAGAGATGGATATTTCAAAATATTTTGAGCGGTATTCTACGATTCCCGTGGTTGTAAAAAGTAAAGATACCGGCAAAGTGCTCAATATAGGCTTTATGAGTCAGGAGTCGCTGCAGAAGACTCTTGATACCGGCTATGTATGGTACTGCAGCAGGTCAAGCCGTAAATTGTGGAAAAAGGGCAGTGAATCCTCACAGCGTCTTGTGAGTGTTTATGCCGATTGTGATAATGATTCGCTTCTGATTAAAGTTCATCAGGCGGGTAATGCTTGTCACAAAGGCAGAAGTTCATGTTTTCATCACAGAATATGGCCTGTGAGTGATAAGTAAAATTCAGAGAGGTGCAATTTATGAAAGTAAAAACAAAAATTGCTTTGGGTGCGTTGGGCGCAGTTGCAGCTGCAAATTGTGTAAGAGCGGCCTCTTTTAAGCCTGAAAACTCAACAGCAACTAAATTGCCTGAAGAAAACTGCGATGCAGAGCTCGCCGTTAAGCATATCAGTCAGGCTATTACCTACAAAACGGTTTCTTATCCCGACCCGAATGATATGGATTGGGGCGAGTTTGAGCGTTTTCATGCATTCCTTGACGAAGCTTATCCTCTTATTTCGTCTACTCTTGAAAAAGAGGTTGTCGACAGAGCAAGTTTGCTTTATCGCTGGAAAGGTACGGATTCTTCGCTGGATCCGATAGCGCTACTGGCCCACCAGGATGTTGTTCCGATTTCCAAAGGCACAGAGCAGGATTGGGAGCATGAGCCGTTCAGCGGTGATATTGATGACGGATATATCTGGGGCAGGGGAGCAATGGATATGAAAAACCATCTCATCTGTGTTATGGATGCTGTCGAAACCCTGATTGCTGACGGATATAAGCCTGTGCGCGACGTTTACCTTTGCTTTGGACATAATGAAGAGATTGTTGCTTCAGAACATTCCGGAGCCAGATCAATTGCAGAACTTTTCAAATCCAGAGGTATTCACCTTGACTGTGTAATCGATGAAGGCGGAGCAATTCTGCCGGTAAAGGTTAAGGGTGTTATTGACGGCTTTATAGCCGGTATCGGTATTGCGGAAAAAGGTTATGCGGATTTTGAGATAACGGTTGAAACTAAGGGTGGCCATTCATCACAGCCTCCTAAACACAGCGGTTTGGGGCAGCTTGCTGAGGTAATACGCGACCTTGAAAATAATCAGTTTAAGGCTGAAATGTTACCTTTCCTTACCGATTTGTTTGACAAAATCGGCAGAAGAGTAAGCTATCCTGCAAAGCTTATAACCTGTAATCTTCCTCTTTTGAATCCTGTAATCAAAGAGGTTCTTAAGCTTATACCTCCGGGAGCAAGCCTTATCCGTACTACGACAGGTGTAACTATGGCGCAGGGTAGCCCTGCAGCTAATGTTCTTCCTCAGCGTTCCAGCATCGTTGTTAACTTCCGAGCAATGCCCGGTACGACAACAAAGGATATTGAAGAGCATATTCATAAGGTTGTAAAAAACAAGAAGATTATTGTTAAATGCCTTAAAGCTAAAGAAGCTTCGAATTTCTCTCCGACCGATTCACGCGCATTTAAAGCGCTTGAGAATATTACGATGTCGGATTATCCTCAGGCTGTAGTAGCACCATACCTTGTTATGGGCGGAACAGACGCTTATTATTATGAGCGTGTTTGTGAGAATGTTTACAGATATTCACCTTTTATTGCGGATACAAAGCTGCTTCTTTGTACCCATGGTACTAATGAGCGTTTGCCGATAAATACGGTCGGTGAGGCTGTTGTTTTCTTTAAACGATATATAAAAGCGTTGGCAAGTGACTGATTTTATCGGGCAGAACGAGATTCTGCCCGATTTTTTTGTCATATTTTAAAATACATCTTGTAATTGACTGTATTTAGTTATATAATTAATCCATATGTGTGAAATTGTCTGGATTTTTAAGAAAGGAGAAACTGCCGAATGTTAGGTAAGTATGTACGGGTAAACGTTACGATGCCCTATCACTCTCAGGATTGTGACAGTGGTCTTATTTACGAGTTGAATTTCGGTCGCGTTAAAAACAGTGCCCACTCATCTGTTCGTTTTGCATACATAATGGGCATTGATCATCCCGTTCGTAATTTTGACGGCAGAGTGATTGCGATTATCCACCGCAAAAACGGTGAGAAAATTTGGGTCGCGGCTCCGAAAAGTACACGCTTTATTGTTAATGATGTACGCCGTGCGGTTGCTTTTGCAGAAGGTGATGAAAAGGATTATACAATTGAATGTTTGTACGAAAGCAGTTGCGGCGCTGTTGTATTCCGCAATATAGCAGGCGAAACAAGATATCTGCTTATCAAAAATAAGCGCAGCGCTAATTGGGGTTTTCCTAAAGGTCATATAGAAAACGGCGAAACTAAAGAAGAAACCGCAAAACGTG
>JAFOBC010000061.1 GCA_017382015.1 Clostridia bacterium | reverse complement strand
TACCATCGCAATTGTAAACCGGGCCGTATAACTTGAGCCTGATTTCACCACATACAGCCATCATTTTCAACAAGCAGACACAGAGCAACAAATCGCAAAGCGCTACTCCTTTGATACGTGCTTACATACAAGCGCACGCAGTAAACTCCTGCAGAATTGTTTACAAGTAACTTTTTGACCGACTGAATGTTTTTTTATTGTAATTTTACTGAAGCAGTGGTATAATCGGACTCAAAGATTACCGAAAGGAAACACACAAAAAATGATGACCATAATCAACAAAATCATTACACTTATTCTTGTACCGATTTATTTCAGCGTATTTTCCCCCACTCACCCGATAATCGTACTTTTCAACCAGCCCAAGGAGCTTATCTCACTTTCGGAGCACGGTGTAGGCTCTGACGAAGACCCTGTATATCTGACTGCTCACAGAGGTCTTCACGCACTTGCACCCGAAAACTCTCTGCCCTCGTTCGAAGAGGCTGTAAACCACGGCTATTATTCTGCCGAGTGCGACATTCAGCTTACCAAGGACAACAGATGGGTTGTAATCCACAACGCTGAGGTTGACGGCAGATTCTGCGAGTACGGCAAAATTGCAGACCTTACACTCGAAGAGCTTAAAACATTCAGCTACAACTGGGGCGCAAACCTTTGGAAATACAAAGATTCACGAATACCGACGCTTGAGGAATACCTCGACGTATTTGTAGGCACAGATACAAAACCGCAGATTGAAATAGGCATAGAAAACTACGATATGCTCAGCGCTATAGTCGAGGCAATAGAGGAAAGAGGGCTTGTAAACCAGGCTATCATACTTACCTACAACACAAAACAGCTTGCGGCAATCCACGAGCTCAACCCCGATATCGAGCTGTGGTACCTTGTTGACGAAATGACACCCGAAATTATTGCTGAAGCCAAGGCAATCGGCGATAACGTATGGCTGTCCGCAAGCTACGATAAAAACACCGAAGAAAACATAAAGCTTGCAATAAGCGAAGGAATCAACTTCTCCCTGTTTACCGTCAACACGGTTGAAGAAGCCAAAGTGCTTTACGATATGGGCGTCAGATACATAGAAACAGATATTCTGTGCAACTAACTGACAGAAAATTTGATTTAAAGGCAATTACGCAAAACTATACAATAAAGTTTCAGCAAACAAGCCGCACGGGCAAAAATCCGTGCGGCCTGTTTTAATTATTGAACATAATTTTTATAAGGAGCATTATTATGTAAAAACTTAATGCGGATTTAACTGACAATCATCGCACCGATATGCAAAGCATAATATCACTGCTGAGTAATACATTAAAGCGAATAAAAACGAAAAACCACTTCCGAAGAAGTGGTTTTTCTGGTGGAGACGGAGAGGATCGAACTTTTGACCTCTGAATGCCATTCAAGCGCTCTCCCGATGCACGCAAAAACACACCCAGCATAGGGAACTATGGTTAAAATCTGCTAAATGTTGATTATTATGTATTCTTTATAGTTAGAACTTGTAATTAGGTTTAACTTTTTCGCCTGTTTTTGCTGACTCTACAATTGCAAGACAGACTGCAACTGTTTTTGCGCCTTCCCGTGCATCTGTCAGAACATCTTTATCATTAATGATTGCATCTGCGAAAACTTCAAACTCTTTAACGGCGTTATGGTTATTAACCTCAACCTCAATTATTTCAGGTTCTTTTGTAACCTGATTTTCATCAACTGTAAAGAGTGTCATTGTCGGTGATGTGTTGTCACAGATAAGAGTACCTTTTGTGCCATAAATAACTGTTCTCATTGTGTAGTCACGTTTACAGCCTGTTGAAACAAAAACTTTACCTGCCAGATTATCATCAAATTTCATAATTGCAATTGTTGCATCGTCGTAAGTAACATGGGGTAAAAGCTTGTGCGTACCGTAAGCAAAAACTTCCTGAGGATCACCTGCAAGCCATCTTAACAAGTCAACAGCATGACAGCCACCACCTATTACTCCGTGGCGTTGAGGGTCACATCTCCATGGTTCCTGTATAAGCATATAATCGTGAGCATATTCTGATTCTACAAAATACAGTTCGCCAAGAGTTCCTGACTCAATTATTTCTTTTGCCTTTTCGAAAGCAGGAGTAAATCTGCAAATCTGACCGACCATAAATTTAACGCCGGATTCCTCTGCTACCTTTACAATCTCCTCAATGTCTTCTCTTGTAAGTGCAAGAGGCTTCTCACAAAGAACGTG
>JAFOBC010000060.1 GCA_017382015.1 Clostridia bacterium | reverse complement strand
GTAACCCTCAAAAGGTCAGATATCAAATCTTACTCTGAGGATGAGGATGCGTTCCCCGTATATATCCCGATGGGTGACGGCGGCAAGAAGAAAAAGAAAAAAGGCAAAAAGGTTGCACTTATCCTGTTGCTTGTTTTTCTGCTGGCTATCGGCGGTGCTGCGGGTGCGTTCCTTGGTCTGCAGTATGCCGGCCAGCAAAAGCTCGTTTCATATGATGATGTCCTGATTGACAGCATTGACGAGGCTATTGTCAAGAATGACGGTAAGACGGTTACCTATAACGGCAAAACTTACCGCCTCAACGAAAATATCACGTCCGTTGCCTGTATGGGTGTCGATAAGGAAAACCTTGGCACCTACGGCGGCAAAATCGGTACGGGCGGTCAGTCTGACACAAATATGGTGCTTGCCATTGATACAAAAAGCGGTAAGGTTACCGTGATTTCAATTCCCCGTGACATTATGATTGATATCGGCGTATATACTGTAAACGGCGAATACGTCGGCATGCAGAACAGACAGCTTTGTCTTGCTTACGCTTACGGCGACGGTAAACACACAAGCTGCAAAAACGCAGTTGAAGCTATTCAGAGAATACTTTTCGGTATTCCCGTAAATTCATACGTTTCTCTCGATATTGAGGGTATCGGCCCGATTAACGATGCGGTCGGCGGCGTAAGCGTTGTTTCTCCCGAAACGATTGCCGGCTTTACTGAAGGCCAGAGCGTTACGCTCTATGGTGACCGTGCAGTTGATTTTGTGCGCGAAAGAGGCGACGATACAAACGCCAGCCTTCGCAGAATGCAGAGACAAACAGCATATATCAGGTCTTTTGCTTCTGCTGTTGTCGGCTCTGCCAAGAAGGATTTCGGCACAATAACAAGGCTTTATAACCTGGCTTCCAAGTATACCTGCACAAACGTTGATCTCAGCTCGGTAACTTACTTTGCAACTACACTTATGTCGCAGGGTGTTTCCGGTATCGAAACGGTATCAATCCCCGGCGAGATGAAGATGGGTACGAAGTATGCTGAGTTTCACATGGACACAAGGGCAACGTACGAACTGATTCTCGATATCTATTACGACGAAGTAGCATAAGAAGATTTGCAGAGAGGTGCAAACGGGCATCTCTCTGTAATTTTGTTTAAGTTTTGATTTTGCGGAGGGGAAAAGGTGACTAAGGCAAAAGGCTCAACACTCAAGAGCAATATGTTTGGCGACAGAGGTTTTTACTCAAAAATGTTCGCCATCGTAATTCCTATAATTATTCAGAATACAATCACAAACGTTGTCAGTCTGCTTGACAATATTATGGTCGGCAGAGTCGGTACGCTTGAGATGTCGGCTGTTGCGATAGATAATCAGCTGCTGTTTGTTTTTTACATCTGCATTTTCGGCGGACTTTCAGGCGCAGGTATTTTTGCTACGCAGTATGCGGGCGCCAAAGACGATGACGGTGTGCGCAGCTGCTTCAGGGCAAAGCTGATGATTGCATTTGCAATGGTGGCTGTGGCGCTTGTTGTGTTTATCGCATTTCCGGAAAAGTTGGTTTCGCTCTACCTTGCAAAGGATACATCTGCGCAGGATGTTGAAAGCACGCTCGGCTTTGCGATGGATTATCTGAGCGTAATGCTTGCGGGCGTTGTGCCGTTTGCTCTTTCTCAGGTTTATTCAAGCTCTTTGCGTGAGCTTGGTGAAACAAAAATGCCTATGATTGCAAGCGTTACTGCTATTCTGGTAAACCTTGTTTTCAATTATTTGCTCATCTTCGGTGCGTTCGGTTTTCCGAAGCTCGGTGTTGTCGGCGCGGCTGTTGCTACTGTGCTTTCGCGCTACGTTGAAATGCTTATTCTCATAATTTTCACTCACGTTAATTCATCACGCTTCCCGTTTATCAAAGGTGCTTACCGCAGTATGAAAATGCCGCGCAAGCTTGCGGGCGATATTCTGAAAAGAGGTATGCCTCTGCTTGTTAATGAGGCGCTATGGTCGGCAGGTATGGCAACGCTCAATCAGTGCTATTCCGTGCGCGGTCTTGATGTAGTTGCTGCGGTCAATATTTCTTCAACTGTTGCAAATCTATTCAACGTTGTGTTTCTCTCAATGGGTAATGCAATTGCCATAATGGTCGGTCAGCACCTTGGTGCAAATGAGGTTGACAAAGCTAAGCAGACGGCCTGGAGGCTTATTACCGCAACGGTAGGCGGTTGTGTAGTAATGGGTGCGTTGCTTGCTGCCTGTTCTCCGTTTATTCCTTACATTTACAATACCACGGAAAACGTAAGAGAGCTTGCGACAAAACTGCTGCTTGTCGGCGCTGCGATAATGCCCGTTATGGCTTTTGCGCACGATTGCTATTTTACAATCCGTTCCGGCGGCAGAACTCTGCTTACTTTTGTTTTTGACAGTTGTTCGATGTGGCTTATTGCCGTTCCGCTTGCAATGGTACTTGCCAATTTTACGGATTTGCCCATAGTGCCGCTGTTCATAGTTGTTCAGCTTATCGAGGTTTTCAAGAGTGCAATCGGCTTTATTCTTGTTAAAAAAGGTATCTGGATACGCAATATTATTGATAACTGAAAAAGTGCAGACGGTGTGACGAACGCCGTCTGCTTTTATTATTTCCGGGATGAAAAAGTCGAAAATTTTTTCCAAAAAACGGTTGACTTTTTTGAAAAGCAGAGATATAATAAGTTGTGGTTAGCGGCGGCTAACCGTAATTTGCAACGTTCAGTTAGCCTGTGCTAACTGAACACATCGGAGGTATGCAGTGTGAAAACACTAAGAGATATTAAAGTGGGCGGTACCACAAGAGTGGTAAAGCTTCACGGCGAAGGCCCCGTAAAGCGCAGGATCATGGATATGGGCATAACAAAAGGTGTAGAGGTTTATGTGCGTAAGGTTGCGCCGCTGGGTGATCCGCTTGAGCTTATGGTAAGAGGGTATGAGCTTTCGTTGCGTAAGGCTGATGCCGAAATGATCGAAGTAGAGTAATTTTTGTTTTTTACAAACAGCCGCTGTAGGTTCATTGCTGCAGCGTGAAAGAGAGGAACGTTTTCAATGGATATCAGAATAGCCCTTGCGGGCAACCCGAATTGCGGTAAAACAACGCTTTTCAATGCACTTACAGGTTCCAATCAGTTTGTCGGTAACTGGCCGGGTGTAACTGTTGAGAAAAAGGAAGGCAGAATGAAGAAATATGACGGCGTAACTGTTGTTGATCTGCCCGGCATATATTCGCTTTCTCCTTACACACTTGAGGAGGTAGTTGCACGTAATTACCTTATAGGTGAACGACCTGACGTGATTCTTAACATTGTTGACGGTACGTGCCTTGAGCGAAACCTTTATCTCACAACACAGCTTATGGAAATAGGCGTGCCCGTTGTGATAGCGATTAATATGATGGATATCGTCAGAAAAAACGGCGATAAGATTGATATAGAAATTCTTGAGAAAAAAATCGGTTGCAGAGTTGTTGAAATATCAGCTATCAAGAGCCAGGGCATAGAGGAGGCTGCAGAGGCAGCTATTGCCGCAGCCCAGAAGAAAAAAAGCGTGCCGATTCACAGCTTCTCCGGTGCGGTTGAGCACGCACTTGCCCACATTGAGGAGGCTGCAATTCACGATATGCCTGCAAATCAGCAGCGCTGGTTTGCAATAAAGATTTTTGAGCGCGATGAAAAAGCACTTGAACAACTCGGGCTTTCGCAAGATGTAATAAATCACATCGAAACCGATATAAAGGCTGCGGAGGAAGAGCTTGACGACGATGCGGAAAGCATTATCGCCAACGAAAGGTATATGTACATAACCGGCATCACACAGCTTTGTTACAAGAAAAAGAATCTTACAAGGCAGTCTATTTCCGATAAGATAGATAAGGTTGTAACAAACCGCTTCCTCGCTTTCCCGATCTTTGTTCTGATAATGATGTTGGTCTATACACTTTCAATCGGCACAATAGGCGACTGGACGGTTGCGTTTATGAATGAAGGACTTTTCGGTTCTTTCAAAGAACTTGATCCCGGATTTTTCGGCTACTCTCTTTTTTCAAACTGGATGAGCGTGCCTGAACTTCTGGATAAAGTTCTTTTGGGTGCAGACGGAACGCCCGTTATTGCAGGTTGGCTGTACAGCCTCATTCAGGACGGTGTAGTCGGCGGTGTCGGTGCAGTTCTCGGCTTTGTTCCGCAGATTTTTGTGCTTTTCCTTCTGCTCTCAATCCTTGAGGATATAGGCTATATGTCACGTGTTGCGTTTATTATGGACCGTCTTTTCCGTAAGTTCGGTCTTTCCGGCAAGAGCTTTATTCCCATGCTTATCGCATCAGGATGCGGTGTGCCCGGCATTATGGCATCGCGTACGATTGAGCAGGAGCGTGACCGCAGAATTACGGTTATGACAACAGGATTTATTCCATGTAGCGCAAAAATGCCCGTTGTAGGTATGATTGCCGCGGCGCTCTTCGGCAACAGTCCGCTTATTGCTACGTCAGCGTATTTTGTAGGAATCGGTGCCGTTGTAATTTCAGGTATCATTCTCAAAAAGACAAAGGTGCTTGCAGGTAAGCCTGCTCCGTTTGTTATGGAGCTTCCTGCATATCACGCTCCGCTGCCGGCTAATATATTCCGTGCAACATGGGAGCGCGGCTGGAGCTTTATAAAGCGTGCAGGCACCGTTATTTTTGCGGCAAGCGTTATCATCTGGATTCTCAACTCGCTTACATTTGAGGGTGGACTTCACTATATCACAGGCGAAGAAAAATCAATCCTCAACGCTATCGGTGAAATAATTGCCGTTTTCTTTGCGCCTCTTGGCTTCGGACGTTGGCAGGCAGCCGTTGCAACAATCCTCGGACTTGTAGCTAAGGAAGAAATCGTTGGTGTATTTGGCTCGCTCTCGTCGATGGCAGGTGTTGCGGAAACAAATTACAGCTTTATCGCTTCCGAAATCTTCGGCGGCAGCAAGCTTTCCGCTTACTCATTCCTTATGTTCAACCTCCTTTGCGCACCTTGCTTTGCCGCAATGGGTGCGATCAGGCGCGAGATGAACAGCGCAAAGTGGACCGCAGGTGCAATCGGATATATGTGTGCGTTTGCGTACGCAGTTTCTCTGGTTGTGTATCAGCTCGGCACATTTTTCGTTACGCTCAATTTTACCGTTGGCACAGCAGCGGCAATTGTAACGTTGGCGTTTATTGTGTATATGCTGGTGAGAAAAAACAGACACAGCAGAAACAGAAAAAGAAAAAATAAAATGAAAAAATCAGCAGGAGTAAAATAAAATGGATTGGCCTACAATTATTGTTGCGGCTGTTATTGCGGTGCTTTTTGCGCTTGTTATTTTCTTCCATTTCAGAAACAAGAAGAAAGGCAAGTCATCCTGCTCGTGCGGCGGTGGCTGCAGCGGATGCGCAATGGGCGACATATGCCACAGCAAAAATAAAGAATGAAAAAAAGGACACGCTTCGTTCACGACGAAGTGTGTCCTTTTTGATTAAAATAAAAAAATATTGCCACGTTCAACGCTGACGTGGCAATACGTTTTATTGATTCTGCTGTTTTTAATTACT
>JAFOBC010000007.1 GCA_017382015.1 Clostridia bacterium | reverse complement strand
CCGCTTCGCCGCCGTCAACGTCAATGGGTGTAAGCACATCGGAATCATAACCGAGTATAAACTCACCGGCACAGAAGCCTCTGTTATCGTTGACCGATACCGTAACGGTAAATTCATCGCCTGCGCCAAGCTGCGAAGCACCGTTGACGGTGAACACAGGTGCAGGCGGTGCCGCATAAGCGGCAACAGCCGCAACCGTCATAACAAAAACAACAGTAAGTATCGCAGCTGAAATTCTGCGTCTATATGTTTTCATTACAAATCAAACCTCTCAAGGGATTGCATTCAGGAATCAGAAAAGGTTGAAGAATGCAAGGATGATTTTGTTGATAAGCACGCCGAAAATCTTGCTGAAGAAGTTGAGCTCGATAACGTCGCTGTCCATTGCCTCTTCTGCGAGAAGAAGAACCTGAGAATCATACTCTGTCTCGCCCTCGTGGAGAGTGATGAGACGGCCGCCTCTGTTGTAATCCTGGCCGTAGGAGTGGAATGTGCAACCTGCTGTGTTAACGATATCAACGCCCTTGTACTCAACTGTGAATGTGTTGACGTGGTCGTGACCGGAGAAAACAGCAACTGTGCCCTGCTCTACAAGAGCATCGAACTGGCCGTAATTTTCAACACCGGGGCAGGGAGGCTCTGTGAGCATACCGTCCTTGATAGCTGAGAAATCAGCTACTGTAAGGTCGTACTCTTTGCCGTTGCAGAACTTGCTGTCGAAGCTGATTGCAACCTCGGACTTCTCTTTATAGAAAACGTCCATAATCTCGCCAACGATGATGTGCTGGAATGCCATTGAAGGAATTACCTTGCCGCCGTTGAGAAGTGTGTAAGCACTGTTTGTAGTCTTGAACCAGTTTACCTGATCCTCGTGTACACAGTCGTAACCCTCCTGACCGCTACGATCGGGGTCAGAATAGCCGCTTGTGCCTGAATCGAACATATAGAGGTTGTAAGCAACGTCAAGAGAATCGCTTGCGAAGATGGGAAGGTTGTGTGTAGCTACACCTGTGAGTGAGGGAACCTGATCGTAAGCGAGGCAGTACTTGCCGCCTGCCTTCTGGTAGTAGCTGAGGAGAACATCGTTCTCGCCGTGGCCGCCTTCACGGTCGTGGTTACCGAAAACAAGTGTGAAATATGTCTCGTTATCAACAAAGATTTTTGCAATCTCTGCGATAGCTTTCTCGATGTTGCCTGTGTCGTCAACACAGTTGTCGCCACCGAGAACTACAAGGTCGGGATCATACTTGTTAAGGCAATGTGTGATGAACTGAACCATTGTCTGGTTTGCAGGATATACGTCCTGGCAGTCTGTGATGTGGAGAATTTTGAACTCGCCGTTTTCGTCAAATCTGAGAATGGGGAGCTCGGGTGCTGCGAAAGCTGTTGCACTGCAGGCAAAGACCATTACAAGTGCAAGAAGAACAGATATTACTTTCTTCATTTTGGTTTTCCTTTCTGATAGTTATAAATTCTGGAAGCTCACACTTCCACACTTATCTTATATATATTAACATATAAGTGCTCAAATTTCAAACGGATAAGACCTTGCTTTTACCTTTGACCCTTACAAAATTTCACTTGTTTTTTTGTGCGAAATGCATATTAAACGAGAAAAATTGCGGCATCAAAAAACTCCCCCGTTTATGCTTTTGCACATCGGGGGAGTTAAACATATTATTTTATGCCCTGCAACCGGTTAATCAGTGCCGTGCATTCATCGAGCGTATCTGTAACAATCAGAATTTCCACAAGCTGGTCGTCAAGCTGTGTGCAAAGCAAACAGTACACAATCAAGTCGCCGTCGGTAGCGTGTGTGGCATACGTTGCGGAAACAAGATAATCCCTGCCACCCACAGCAAACGAATTCACAACGTTTTTAATCTCAATCTGCTGCATATACGTCTCGTTATACACCGACAGATACTGATCCTCAAGCCAGGTTTGCATATTGGTATGATAATATGCAGCATAATTTTTCGGTGAAGTATACGTGCCGTCGCCGATTCCGATTGAAATTTCATCTCCGTCCTCAGCCATAAAGTAAACAACACATTTCGAATCTTCCGTATCGTATTCTGCACGTCCCTGCTCATCCACCTCTTCGTATCCCTCGGGGCAGGCAAGCTGAAGACCGAGCCAATCGTTTCTGTAAACACCGTTGACGCAGACACCGTTAGTGAACATAACACCTGATTCTGCGATAAAATCTTCATCGGGATATTTTTCTTCTATCTCGATAAGCAGATCAGAATTGAACGAAAAAATATAGTTGGTAACAAAATAGCTTACACCAAACCAAAGTGCAAACGAAACGACTGCACTCGCTGCAATTATCGCAATGATTTTGCCCTTTGTCATCCTCTTTTTGGGCGGAACCGGCTCCGCCACACAAACGGACTGCTGTTCTTTACAGTTGCAAAGCTCGCCTTCGTTAAGTTCTCTGCCGCATTGTTCACAGTACATAGTTTACACTCCTTATTTTGTAACACCGGGATATTCGCTTTCGCTTATCATTGTGATGCCGAAATCTGCTGTCTGTGACTTTTTGAGAAGACCTGTTTTATAAGTGAGCGTTATGGTTGCAAAGGTCATTTCACTTACGTTTGCTTCGCCGGGTGCTTTGGGTATTTCAAGCTCTATACTTTCACCGGGTGCAAGTTTAACTGCCTTGCCGCCGTTTGCAAACATAAGGTTGCTGTAATCAGAAGATATGTCTTTTATGTAAAGCGTATCCTCCTTTGAAATGTTTGTTATCTTAGCTTTGCCGATAAAGTATCCCTCACCGTCGTAAGCAAGATAGCTGCTGTTTGTGGAAGTAAAGCAGAACGTAATTTTATCGTTGGGTGCCATACTCACCATAAACTGGGGGAATTCGTAGGAGGAGTAAGCATCCTCCACACCTTCTGTCATAAGCTGAGTCATAAGGAAATCGAACGAACGTGAATCCCACTCAGCCTGACCGTGGACATTGTTTTTGATAATCCAGGTTCTTTCGGGGTAGTAAGCTGTTGAAAGGTCAATTGTGCGGTCGGGCGATACAGCATAGACACCTGTATTCTGCTGAATGTAGCTGTCATCAAACTTCTTACCAAGAGGTGCTGACGTAGCACCGCAGGAATATTTGAGGTTAACAATACCGTCGGAATTTTCGTAACCGCCAACAATCATCGGTATGCCGTAGCCGCTCTTGATTGTGATTTTTGCACCGTTAGCTTCAGCCTTATCAAAGGTTGCACGGATGTTCGACATAAAGCCGTAGTGAAGAGCATCTGTTTTGGCAATCACATCCGCACTCTCAACGGGATCAAGCCAATAAGCTTTAAGCTCCTCCAGCTCGCTTGTGGGCAACATATCCCAGAATGCAGTGCCGTAAATCATCATATCGGGGAGGATAAGGTCTCTTCTGCCGTAATCAAAGGCAAGATTTAAAAAATCGGTCGGAATGATTGAGATGATGCCGCTCAGATCCATTTCTGTATGAAGAATCTGGGCAAGGAGCGGGCCGAGGGGTGATGTGTCGACGCTGATATTATCAATGCCGAAAACACCTGTTACAAGGTCTGTACCCTCAAGCGCCGGTGTATCAAACACGATGTTGTTGAGGAAGCCGTCCTCTGCGTGGTTGTAGAGATATGCGCCGATAATAAGTGCGCCCTGGCTGATTGCGTAAACGTTTACCTTATCAGCACCGGTAAGTTCAAGCACATCCATAACGTATTCGCGGAAAATCTCAGAATTATCGATATGGCTGAAGCGCCAATCGTATGTAAAATTGAACACCTTATCGTCGCCGACAATTTCACCTACACACTCCATATCAAGAAACTCTGAGCCTGTATACGGCACGTAGGCGAGCATATCGTTATCCTTAAATGCTTTGAGTGACGTATTCTCTGCACCCGAAACGATGGGAGCAACGTCCGCACGCTTCGATGTGCCGTCGGGGTTGAGAGCAATATCATCAACAATGTCGATAATCATCGGAGCGAGAGCCTGAGCAAGCCTGTCTGTATTACCGAAGAATATGGTATCGAAAAGACCTGCAAAAATCTCAAAAATATTATCACCGAGATAATCGAGGATACCGTCTATCGCCGGAGGGAACACAGGCTCGTAGCTGCCATCCTCTTCAAACGCGGCAAGCGTTGTTGCGCCAAAACCCGAAACGTAAATTACGGGCAGCATATCATACTCTTTATCGGTATGCTCCTGAGGCTCAGCCGCCGACGCGCCGATACAGCCGAGAAGCATAAACACCGCCATTACTGCCGACAGCGTTCTAAAAAAAATGCTTTTCTTTCTCATAGTTTTACATTGACCTCCTGCTCTTTATGAACAATATGTTAACACATACATCTTTATTTTTCAATAGAAATTTGCATTTTATACCACAGAAACAGCTTGACGATTTATTATTTTACGGTTGAAAAAATCGGGTAAATATACTACAATGTATCTATCAAATTTTAAGGACTTGAGCCGATGATAAGAATTAATCAGATTAAACTGCCGCTTGAGGCAGGCGATAATGAACTCAGAGCCGCCGCGGCAAAGGTTCTCCGTTGCCCTGCACGAAAGATTCTGACACTTGAGGTTGCCAGACGCGCGGTAGACTCCAGAAAGAAAAATGACGTATATTTCGTCTATAACGTAAACGTAACGGTAGACGGTGATGAGGACAGCTTCATCGCCAAAGCAAAGGACGGCAAGGCGGAGAAATACACACCGTTCAGATACGATCTGCCCGAAAACAAGCGCACCTCTTCCCTGCGCCCCGTTGTTGTAGGTTTCGGCCCTGCAGGTCTTTTCGCCGCACAGACGCTTGCCAAGGCAGGACTCAGACCGATTGTGCTCGAGCGCGGTGACTGCGTTGAGGAGCGCACAAAAAAAGTGCGCACATTCTGGGAGACAAAAGAGCTTGACGAAAACAGCAACGTACAGTTTGGCGAGGGTGGCGCAGGCACATTCTCCGACGGCAAGCTGACAACAGGAATAAAAGACACACTTTGCAGACAGATTTTCCTCGAATTTGTCCGCCACGGCGCACCGCAGGAAATTCTCTACTCCGCAACACCTCACATCGGCACAGATAAGCTCGGCGGTGTTGTAAAATCTATGCGTGAAGAAATAATTTCGCTCGGCGGCGAGGTCAACTTCCGTTGCAGACTCACGGGGCTGATTGTTGCCAACGGCTTCATCCACGGCATAGTTTACGAAAACGCTGACGGTAAAACCGTTGAATTGGAAACTGACACGGTAATCCTTGCGATAGGACACTCTGCAAGAGATACGGTTGAGATGCTGTATGAAAGCGGAGTGAAAATGATACAAAAGCCTTTCTCGGTCGGCACAAGAATCGAGCATCCGCGCGAGATGATTGACCGCTCGCAGTACGGTGAATTTGCAGGTCACCCCAAGCTCGGTGCGGCAAACTACAAGCTCTCCTGCCATCCTCAGGGCGGCAGAGGCGCTTACACATTCTGTATGTGCCCGGGCGGTACTGTTGTTGCCGCTTCGAGTGAAAAAGGCAGAATGGTTGTAAACGGAATGAGCGAATATGCGCGTGACGGCGAAAACTCCAACTCCGCAATACTTGTAGGCATTGAGCCGCAGGATTTCGGCAGCGAGCACCCGCTTGCAGGTATGCATCTGCAGCGCAAAATCGAGAGCGCCGCATTTGAGGCGGCAGGCTCGGATTACCGCGCACCCGCACAGCTCGTAGGCGATTTCCTCGAGAACCGTCCGTCAGAAAAGCTCGGCAGCGTAAGGCCCTCCTGCCCCACAGGAGTTACACCCGGCGACATACGCACCGTACTGCCGCAGAAGGTAACAGACACTATCGCTGACGCGCTCGTAAAAATGGATAAGCAGCTCAAGGGCTTCGCGCTGCCCGACGCTGTGCTCACAGCGCCCGAAAGCCGCTCATCCTCACCCGTACGAATCACGCGAGATGAGTATTTTCAATGCAACATCGGCGGCATTTACCCCTGCGGTGAGGGCGCAGGCTATGCAGGCGGCATCGTATCGGCAGGTGTAGACGGCTTACGCTGTGCCCACGCAGTGCTCAGCGACGAAAATAACTTCTAAATAAAATGGGCAAGCCTGCAACAGCTTGCCCGTTTTTTGTTTTAAGAATAAAAAAGGCCCGCAACAGCACGTTACGGGAAAAAGGGGATAAAACATCAAGCAACCGTTAAAATTGCTGATGACTTGAAGATATCTGATTCAAGGGGAATTTGCGATATATATAAACGGGATAAACCCGATTGAAATCCCATCAGGGTGAGCTTTGAAGCTCCAAGCTTACTGAGCGTTGGTCATGTATTTTACAATGCCTTCGATTTTCATTGCCTTTGCATACATGCGGAAGAAGTTCTTCTCTTTGCTGATCTCTTTGATAAGCTCGTTTTCCTTTTTGATCAAGAACTTTGAAAACATCTTTTATTTCTCCTTTCGTTTGATTACATTTGCATTTTAATACTTTTTGTAACATTTGT
>JAFOBC010000059.1 GCA_017382015.1 Clostridia bacterium | reverse complement strand
GTTCAGATGCTCAAAACAGCGGCAGCTATCCAATTCACACTACCGGGTATACCCAGCATCTATTATGGTGATGAAGCAGGTCTTACAGGATATAAAGACCCGTTTAACCGCGGATGTTATCCCTGGGGCAATGAAAACACAGAGCTTATCGGGTGGTACAGGGCGCTCGGCAGAATCAGAAGAGAAAACGATTCTCTCTATGACGGAAGCTTTCACCCCGTTTCTGAAGCTGCAGGCTGTATCGCATACGTCAGAAGCACATACGGTAACCGCATAATGCTGATTGCAAACCGCAACGTTCACCCGATAACCTACCACCTGCCAACAGACTGGCACGGCGCAAAGCTGCTCATAGGCGGCACGGATATTACCTACACCGATGTCGAAATACCGGCTTACGGTGCAGTTATATTAAGTGATTGACATTATTTTTATTTTATGAGATAATGGAACAAATCAAACGGAGGTAACAGAATTATGAAAAAATCAATCAAAGTTCTCAGCTTAATCCTCAGTCTCTTTATGCTCGCTCAGCTCAGCATCACAGGCTTTGCCGCTGATACCGAGTACACAATCGTTTCCCCTTACAGCGATGTTGTTTGGGACGGTGACAACGCTTGGGGCGCATACAAGGGCACTACACACACTCACACAACCTACAGCGATGCAGAGCTTGACCTGCCCATAATGATAAAAGGCTATTACGAGCGCGGTTTCGACTTTGTTGCAAACGCTGACCACGGCGTAACAGGTGTTGAGTGGAACAAAGCTCCTGCAAAGCTTCCTCTTTATCTCTATCAGTACATCCTCGGCAACAAGGTTAATCACCTTACTGACGAAGAGTACGAAGGCATAACAAGCGGTACATATCCGCTCGAGAACGGCCAGCCCAGAGGCACAGGTATGACCTGCGTTACAGGCGGCAACGAGCTCGGTTACATAACACTTACAAAGAGCCATGTAAACGGTTACTTCAAGTCCTCCGATATCGGCAATGCTTGGGATGGCGGCGAAAACAGCTATGACGAAGCTCTTGCTTTCGTAGAAGAAAGCGGCGGCCTTTCCCACATCAACCATCCCGGCGACTGGCTTCAGTCCAACCAGAATCCTGATGTTGTAAATGATCCCGAAATGATCAAATACTTCGGTGATCTTCTTCTCAAATACGATTCCTGCCTCGGCACAGAGGTATTCAACGAGAGAAACGGCACAACAGGCTATGACAGAATCCTTTGGGATAACCTGCTTATGTACTGCCTCCCCTACGGCAAGAACGTTCTCGGCTACAGCAACACAGACGCACACTGGCTTTCAACAATTGATTCTTCATTCATGATATTTATGATGGAAGAAAACACAGAAGAAAACGTTTACAAAACAATGCAGAACGGTGCATTCTTCTCAGTTACAAGAAAGCTTCGTGCAAACGAGTTTGAAATAGGCCCGACAGAGGAATTTGACGTAATCGATACAGAGCTTCCCTACCCGATGTTCTCAAACGTTGTAACAGACGGCCACAAGGTAAGCGTTGACTACTCCGATGCAAAGCAGATCCAGTGGATTGCAGACGGCAAGGTAATCGCAAAGCAGGCCGTTAACGGCAACGGCTCATACACAATTGACCTTGACACAATCGAGGGCGCAGAAGACTTCACATACATCAGAGCAGAAGTCCTCGGCGACGGCGGTATGTGCCTGACTCAGGCTTTCATCATTGATGACGGCAGCGCACCCCTCACATGGGAAGAAGAAACAGTAGAGATGACTTTCTTCGAGAAGTTCATGTCATGGTTCAAGGACACAAGAATCTACGTTCTCTTCCAGGAAATCGCAAGAGCTATCGGCTGATAACCTGACAATCAAAAGAGCGGCGAATCGAACGATTCACCGCTCTTTTCACTTTGTATCCGATTTCACTTGCAAGATTTCAAGATATGTATTACAATAAACAGGTTAAGAACCAGAAGGAGGCAGAAAAACATGGCTGAATTTAAAACAGAATCGCTCGGTAGTGGAGTTTTTGCTGTACTCAGCGAAATACACACTTTCGGCACAGATGCTTTTCTGCTGTACGATTTTGCTCAGGCTAAACGAAAAGAAAAAATATGCGACCTTTGCAGCGGCTGCGGTATCATTCCCCTGCTGATGTTAAGAGAAGAAATACAGCACCCCGTTACCGCAGTTGAGATTCAACCCGATGCCTGCGAGCTGATACAAAAAGGCATTGAGCTCAGCTCACTTGAGGGTAAACTTAACGTACTCAACAAAGACCTCAAAGAATTAAGAGGTGATATCGAAGCAGGCGCATTCGACCTTATTACGGTAAACCCGCCTTATTTCCCCGTAGGCAGCGGATATGACTGCGAGGATGAGCCGCACAGAATGATACGCAGTGAGGTTTGCTGTACGCTTGACGATATCGTTATGCACTCAGCAAGGATATTGCGCTCAGGCGGCAGAATATGTATGTGTCACCGACCCGAAAGGCTTGCAGATATCATCTGCTCAATGAGAGCAAACAAGCTCGAACCAAAAAGGCTCAGATTTGTTGCGAAGAACGAAAACACAGCGCCGTGGCTTGTGCTGATAGAAGGAAAGAAAGACGCAAAGCCCTCGCTGATAACAGAAAAAACACTTTATATGAACGACGAAAAAGAACTTGAAAGGATATACGGCGGATATGCCGAGTGATAAAATGACAGGAACACTTTTTGTTGTAGGCACTCCGATAGGTAACCTATCCGATATGTCACCCAGAGCATTGGAAGCGCTGGAAAACTGCGATTTCATTGCGGCTGAAGATACGAGAGTTACGCTCAAGCTGCTAAACCGATTTGAAATCAAAAAGCCGATGATAAGCTACCACGAGCACAACCGCATGGAGCGCGGCACACATATTGCACAGCGTATCGCCGCAGGCGAAAACTGTTGTCTCGTAACAGATGCAGGTATGCCCGCAGTATCTGACCCCGGCGAAGACCTTGTAAGACTTTGCCACGAAATGAATATACCTGTAGCATCAGTACCCGGCCCGTGCGCATTTGTAACAGCGCTTGCAATATCCGGCATGAGCGCCAAAAGATTTACCTTTGAAGGCTTTTTAAGCGTAAACAAGGTAAGCCGCAGAGAGCACCTTGCTCAGATAAAAAATGTAAAGCGCACAATGTGTTTCTATGAGGCTCCGCATAAACTGCCTGCAACACTCAAGGATATGGCAACAGCATTGGGAGACCGCAAAATAGCAATTGTACGCGAAATTACAAAAATTCACGAAGAGGTAATCCACACCTCACTTGTAAAAGCGGCTGAGGAATATGCCGACGGACACCTTAGGGGAGAAATAGTAATAATCATAGAAGGTGCGCCCGAAGAGGAGGAAACACCTGCAACGCTTGAGGAAGCCATCGAATTCGCAAAAAAACAGCTCGATAAAGGCGTTTCAGCCAGCGAGGCAGCAAAGTTAGCCGCCAAGGCAACAGGCTTCAAAAAAGGCGATATTTACAAAGCTCTGATAGATTAAGGAGAAAAGAAAATGATAGAAAACTTTAAAATATTCGCTCCGATGATAGTGAAATAATTTCAATGGTGAAAATATGAATACTGATTATATACACGAAAAATACTGCGAGGTATTAAAAAAATTC
>JAFOBC010000058.1 GCA_017382015.1 Clostridia bacterium | reverse complement strand
ATGAGAAAAATATAATAACAACTGAACTTGTTGCATCATCACTTGATCTCAAAGCGGGACAAGCTGTTGATCGCGTAGGTGTTGCTCTCGGTTTATCATTCCCTGCAGGTAAGCGGCTTGATGAACTTGCGTGCAAGTGCAATGAAAAGGTGAAGGTTAAACCTGTCATAAAAGGGTGCGACTGTTCTCTTTCCGGGGTGGAAAATAAATGCAATAAAATGATTGCTGATGGTTATGCTCCCGAAACTGTTGCGCGATACTGTATTGAATATATCTGTGCATCGCTTGATTCTATGGCTGAGTCATTGTTGTTAAAATATGGTGATATGCCGCTTGTGTTTTCCGGTGGTGTTATGAGCAACAGTATTATCAGCAAGAGACTCAGCGGAAAATACGGTGCGATTTTTGCAAAACCCGAATTCTCGTGTGATAACGCTGCAGGAACAGCAATCCTCGCAGCGATAATGGAGAAAAAATTATGAATCTTCCTGTTTTGACTGTAGGACAGATTAACACATATATCAAATCGCTCATCGATGGCGATCCGAATCTGAATAGTGTTTTTGTTGTTGGTGAAATTTCAAACTTTACAAATCATTACAGAACAGGTCATTTCTATTTCACTCTCAAGGACAGTGAGTCGGCAATCAAAGCTGTGATGTTTAGGAGTTCTGCTCAAAGGCTTCGCTTTATGCCGGAAAACGGTATGAGGGTGATAATCAGAGGCAGGATATCTGTTTTTGAACGTGACGGTCAGTATCAGCTTTATGCTGATGATATGCAACCTGATGGCGTTGGTGCGCTGAATATTGCTTTTGAGCAGCTTAAAGCTAAGCTCGAGGCACAGGGACTTTTTGATTCTTCTCACAAAAAGCAAATTCCTTCTGTGCCTGAGAGAGTTGGTGTTGTTACATCTCCTACGGGTGCTGCCGTGCGCGATATAATCAATGTGCTTACAAGAAGATTTCCGCTTGCGAAGATTGTGATTTGTCCCGTTCAGGTTCAGGGTGCTGAAGCGGCGGGTCAGATAGCTGACGCAATCGATCTGATAAACAAACATTCTTCGGCTGACGTTATTATTGTCGGTCGCGGAGGCGGTTCGATAGAAGATCTCTGGGCTTTTAATGAAGAGAAAGTTGCTCTTGCTGTGAGCAGAAGTGAAATTCCGGTTATATCTGCTGTCGGTCACGAAACTGATTATACTATCTGCGATTTTGTTGCGGATTTGCGTGCGCCTACTCCGTCAGCTGCTGCGGAACTTGCTGTACCCGACAGACGTGAACAGCTTGCTTACGTAAAAGGTCTTTCCGAATACGTCAGAAGTAATATCAGTCATAATATCAGTGAGCAAAAAAGTTATGTAAGTTCAATTGCTTCAAGCCGTGTTCTTAAAAATCCGCTCACTACCGTTGAAAACGGCAGACAAATTCTCGATATGAGTCTTAACCGTTTGTTAGCGTCACAACGCTCAATTGTTAATGAGAAATCGCTTGCGTTTGCATCTGTTTGCGCAAAAATTGATGCGCTCAGCCCGCTTAAGGTTCTTTCACGCGGCTATGCGGCTGTTTATTGTGGCGATAAGGTTGTCAGCGATGCCGCAAGCATCAATATGAATAAAAATATCATCGTCAGATTTGCTGATGGTAATGTAGAATGCACTCCTGTTAACAGAGAGATAAACTGTTGAGGTGAACAATATGGAAAAGATGACATATGAAAAAGCTCTTGCAAAGCTAGAGAAAATTGTTGATCAGCTTGAGCAGGGCAGTATTCCGCTCGAAAAATCATTGGAGCTTTTTGAAGAAGCAAATTCACTTGCTCTGTATTGTAAGCAGTGCCTTGACGATGCGGAGGCGCGTATTGTTCGCCTTACTGAAGACGGTACGGAGGAAGAAGATTTTGTCTAATGAAATTAAGGTTCGGAGCTATGTTGAACAGATTAATGCTGCTCTGAAAAAGTATATTGATTTTTCAGATGATGAATCAGACAAGGTTGCTCAGGCAATGCTTTATAGCCTTGAAATCGGCGGAAAAAGAGTTCGTCCGATGCTTGTGCTTGAATTTTGCAGGATTTGCGGCGGCAATGTGGAAGCTGCTCTGCCGTTTGCCTGCGCGATTGAAATGATTCACACTTATTCGTTAATTCACGATGATTTGCCTTGTATGGATGATGATGATTATCGCAGAGGCAAGCCGTCGTGCCATAAGCAGTTTGATTATGCAACCGCTTTGCTTGCGGGCGACGGACTGCTGACTCTGGCTTTTTCTGTTATGGCGCAAGCTTCACTCCCTGCCGAAACAGTTGTTAAAGCAATTAAACTGCTTTCAGATTCTGCCGGATATCTTGGAATGATAGGCGGCCAGACTATGGATCTTCAGCATGAGGGTATGTCAGTTGGTATCGAAAAATTACAAAAGACCGATGCTCTCAAGACAGGTAAGCTTATTTATGCCGCTTGTGCGCTGGGGTGTGTAGCCGCCGGAGCAGATGAAGAAAAGCTCAAAGCCGCAGAAATATATGCTGATAATATCGGTCTTGCTTTCCAGATTGTTGATGATTTGCTGGATATTACTTCTACTTCGGAAGAGTTGGGTAAACCTATCGGCAGTGATGCTGAAAATAATAAGTCAACATATCCTGCATTGTTAGGTCTTGATGAATCCAGAAAGCTTGTCAATGAGTTGACTGATAATGCCATTAAGGCGGTTTCTCTCTTTGGTGATGACGGCAATTTTCTTGCAAATTATGCCAGAAAACTTTCTGTACGAACAAAATAATGCTTTTCGGAGCGTGGACAATGGATAACTCGCTATTAAAAAATATAAAGTCGCCGAAAGATATCAAGGGCTTGAGTTACGAGCAGCTTGATGAACTTTCTGCGCAAATCAGACAAGAGCTGATTGCAACAGTTGCTAACAACGGTGGCCACCTTGCTTCTAATCTTGGTGTAGTTGAACTTACTATTGCATTGCATAAATGTTTTGATTCACCTAAGGATAAATTTGTTTTTGACGTTGGTCATCAGATTTATACACATAAAATTCTGACAGGCAGATATGAAACCTTCCATACATTAAGAACCGAAGGTGGCATATCGGGATTTCCGCGTCCTTCAGAAAGTGAACACGATCCTTTCTTTTCCGGACACAGCAGCACTTCAATTTCATCTGCCTACGGTATCAGCGTTTCGGAGTTAATCAAAGGTAGTGACAATTATACTGTAGCAATAATCGGAGACGGTGCGTTTACCGGCGGACTTGCTTATGAGGCGATTAACAATGTCGGAAGAAACCGAGATGCTAAGCTGATTGTCATTCTCAATGATAATGAAATGTCTATTTCGCAAAACGTTGGTTCTGTTTCCAAATATCTCACCAATATTCGCACTACCAAGCAGTATTTCAGGCTTAAAGCAGGTCTGGAAAGAACACTTAATCATATTCCGTTTATCGGAAATAAGCTCTCTGCCTTGGTATACAGGCTTAAAACGGAGATGAAAAACCGTATTTATAACAGCAATATGTTCGAAGACCTGGGCTTCCGATATATGGGACCTGTTGACGGACATAACATCAAGAAGCTTACTGAAGTTCTTCAGGAAGCTAAGAATATCGACCGTCCGGTTTTGCTTCACGTTCACACAAAAAAAGGCAAAGGATATGAGCTTGCCGAACAGAATCCGAGTGTTTTTCACGGTATCTCAAAATTTGATACAGATACCGGTGAAACTGTTGCAAAGGGTAAAAATTTCTCTGATGAATTTGGTAAGTGCCTTTGTGAACTCGCTTCTAAGGATAGCAGAATATGTGCTATTACTGCCGCTATGTCATTAGGTACAGGACTTAGTGAATATGCGCAGAATTATTCAGACAGATTTTTTGACGTAGGTATCGCTGAAGAACACGCTGTTGTTTTTGCTTCGGGTCTCTCCAAGGGTGGTATGGTGCCGTTTTTTGTTGTTTATTCAACTTTTTTGCAGCGTTGCTACGACCAGCTTATTCATGATGCCGCTTTGCAAAAGCAAAAAATGATTATTGCTATCGATCGTGCGGGCTTTGTTGGGGAAGATGGCGAAACACATCAAGGCATTTTTGATGTTGCTTTTATGAACACGATATCAAACTTTACTATTTATGCGCCTTCAACTTACGATGAACTGAAAAAAGATATGTTCAAGGCGGTGTATAAGGACAGTAACGTTATTGCTATACGCTATCCCAGAGGCTCTGAGTGTGAAATTCCTGAGGATTTCAAACCTACTTACGATGTTTTTGATATTTATGGCGATGAGGATGCTCAGGTTTCTATTGTTACCTACGGCAGGATTTTCGGAAATGCGTGCAAAGCGTATAAACAGCTCAAGGAACAGAATAAGAGCGTCAGAGTTGTAAAGTTGAACAAGATAAAACCGCTTGATCCGTCAATTGTTGAAGTGCTGAAAAACAGTAGCAGTATATTCTTCTTTGAGGAAGGTATCCAGAACGGTGGCGTTGGCGAAAAGCTTGCGCTTCGCTTGTTGGAATCGGGATATAGTGGTGCATATAAGCTTGTTGCAGTTGATTACTGCTTTGTTGAGCAAGGCAGTGTTGATTCAACAATCAAAAAGAATAATCTCGATACTCAATCAATGGTCGATATCGTAGGAGGTGCTTTTGATGAGTGAGAAGAAACGCCTTGATACGGCTCTTTTCGAATTGGGCTATACCGAAAGCCGCGAAAAAGCAAAAGCACTGATTATGGCAGGCCAGGTATATGTTAACGGTCAGAAGTCTTTGAAGGCTGGCGAAAACATCAAGCGGGATGACAAAATTGAGGTTCGTGGCGAGAAGATGCCTTTTGTCAGCCGAGGCGGATATAAGCTTGATAAAGCTATGAAATCTTTTACTTTATCACTAGAGGGCAAAATTTGTATGGACGTTGGCGCATCAACCGGCGGTTTCACAGACTGTATGTTGATGAACGGTGCCGTAAAAGTCTACTCAATAGATGTCAGATACGGTCAGCTTGCCTGGAAACTTCGCAGTGACAGCAGAGTTGTAAATCTTGAACGCACTAATTTTCGCTACGTTACGCGTGAGCAGGTGCCGGATGAAATCGATTTTTCCAGTGTTGACGTGTCATTTATTTCATTGAAATTGATTTTGCCGGTAATGTATAATCTGCTCAGCGAAACAGGTGAAGCTGTATGTCTTGTGAAACCTCAGTTTGAAGCCGGCAGAGAAAAAATCGGCAAAAAGGGTGTAGTGCGTGATAAAGCTGTGCACCTTGAGGTTATTGAAAAATGTATTGGTTACGCAAAGGAAAACGGATTTAAAATCAAAGGTCTTGATTTTTCACCTGTTAAAGGCCCTGAAGGTAACATAGAATATTTACTCTACATAACAAAAAAAAGTGTTGACGAGCCTGAAATCAACCCCGAATCGGTTGTTGAAAGCTCTCATGATACTCTTGATAAGGAATAAGGTAAATGTTATGAAAATTGCAGTAATTCCTAATTTAACAAGAGAATTTGCTTTAAAAACCACCAATGAAGTTATTAATCAGCTCCAAAAATATAATGCTGAGATTATAGTTGCTGATTATGCTGCTGACGAACTTTCTGATTTTGATAATCTGGTTTTTCAGCCTGCACAGGATGCTGTTGAGCAATGCGATGCTGTTGTTTCAATCGGTGGTGACGGTACAATTCTTCGCTCGGGTAAGATTGCCGCAGCTTACGGTAAACCTATACTTGGTATAAATGCAGGCAGGCTTGCATTTATGGCCGGACTTGAACGACATGAGCTTGACTTGTTGGGTGATTTGATTGCCGGCAATTATTCGATCGATAAAAGAATGATGCTTGAGGTAATGGTTTTTGATGAGCAGGGATTGTGTGCTCAAAAAATCAACTGCATAAACGATGCTGTTTTTGTAAGACATATTAATCGTACTATCATCGAAGTAACTGTTGAAAATAACGGCAGATTGGTCAATAATTACTGGGGTGACGGTGTTATCTTTGCTACACCTACCGGTTCAACTGCTTATTCACTTTCAGCCGGAGGTCCCGTGGTTGATCCTACAATTGAAAGTATAATTTTAACTCCTATATGCACTCATTCTCTGTTCAGTCATCCGATTATTTTCAGACCTGAAGACAGGATGCGTGTTTTCGCCACGAAGGATGATGAAAGTGAACTTTGTGTATCTTGCGATGGTGAACCGCCTATATGTGTCGGTGAAGGATGCAGCGTTATTGTGCAGAAATCTTCATTGGCTGCTGATTTTATCAGGATTAAATCTGATAGTTTTATAGATATTCTAAACACAAAGATGCTTCATCCTTAAGGAGTGTTGATATGAAGAAGAAAAGACTTGAATTAATTCTTAAAACAATAGAGCTTCAGGATATCGGAACTCAGGAGGAGCTTCTTATTGTGCTTCGAGGCTACGGTCTTGATGTTACGCAGGCTACCGTATCCAGAGACATAAAAGAGCTCGGCCTTGTTAAGTCGATGGGGCATAACGGGAAATACCGTTATTCTGCACCAAAGTTGACTTCTAACGAAGCTGTTAAAACTTTCCATAACATAATTGCCCCGTCTGTCTTGTGGGTTGATTATGCGATGAATACTGTTGTTATTAAGTGCTATGCGGGTATGGCACAGGCTGTTTGTGCCGCCATCGATACAATGGATTTTAACGGTGTTGTCGGTACAATAGCAGGTGACGATACGATTTTTGTTCTGTGTAGAACTGAAGAGCTTGCTGTTGATTTTATGAACAGTGTGCGTGATATGATATCTAAGTAAGTATAAATGAGGTGGAGATATGCTCCATAACCTTAAAATTGAAAATGTGGCAATAATTGAAAGTGCTGATATTGTTTTTGAAAACGGTCTCAACATTATGACCGGTGAAACAGGTGCAGGTAAGTCAATTATTATCGATTCGATAAATGCTGTTTTAGGCGAGCGTACTTCGCGTGAGTTGGTAAGAACCGGCTGTAATAAGGCTTCAGTTTCTGCTGTTTTCAAAGTTGAAAACAAACGCGTTTCATCAGTTCTTGATGACCTTGGCATTGAGCAGGAGTCTGACGGAATGTTGCTGATAAGCCGCTCGATTTCAACTGATGGTAAAAACATTTGCAGAGTTAACGGTATGCCGGTAACAGTCGGTATGCTCAAAACACTCGGCAGAGAACTTATCAACATACACGGTCAGCATGATAGCCAGAGATTGCTTGACCCTGAAAGCCAGTATGTTTTTATTGATGAGCTTGCAGGTAATGTGGGGCTTTTGGCAGAGTACCGCTCAAAATATAATGAATTGGTCGCTGTAAGGCGCAAAATTTCTTCTTTGGTGACCGATGATGAAGAAAAAAACAGACGGATTGAGTTGTTATCTTATCAGATAAATGAAATTGAAAATGCGCAGCTGACCATTGGCGAAATGGATGAACTGCGTTCAACAAAAGTTTTCTATCGCAACTTAGAAAAGATTATTTCTGCCGTTAATGAAGCGTATATGTATCTCAGCGGCGGCGATGAAGCGGCAGGCGCTTTGCAAGCGGTAAAGATGGCGGCTGCAAGGCTTGATACTGTATCTGAGTTTTCAAAATCGATAGCTGAAAACGGACGCCTGATGCATGATGTATCTTACCAGCTTGAGGATATGGAAGACAGACTTCGTTCTGTACTCGACGAGCTTGAATATGACCCGGAGTATATATCACAGGTAGAAGCGAGACTTGATTATCTAAACAAATTAAGCAGAAAATATGGTGCTGACGAAGAAGCGATGCTTGCTTTTTGCGATAAATGTAAACAAGAAAAGTCTGAGATAGAGTTCTCGGATGCTACACTTGATGAGCTGAAAAGCAGCGAAAAAGAGCTTTTTGAACAAGTTAAATCTTTTGCTGCCGAGCTTACGGCCTGCCGAAAAAAGACATCAATTGACTTTTCTGAAAAAGTTTGCTCTGAGTTAAGCTTTCTTGATATGCCAGGCGTATTGTTTGAAGTTTTAGTTAACGAAGTTGAACTTAATGAAAACGGTGCTGACAGTATTGAATTTTTGATTTCTCCCAATGCCGGCGAAAATCCCAAGCCTCTTGCCAAGATTGCTTCAGGTGGTGAGCTTTCACGTATTATGCTTGCCATAAAGAATGTTTTGTCAGATAAGGATGGTATTGAAACCTTGATTTTTGATGAGATTGATACCGGTGTCAGCGGTCGTGCCGCTGTAAAGCTCGGTAAAAAGCTCAAAGAGGTTTCAAAAGGCAGGCAGGTGCTTTGTGTTACTCACTTGGCTCAGATTGCGTGTCAGGCTGATAATCATTTTGAAATCAGCAAATCATCACACGACGGCAAAACATTTACCACGGTAACTCCGCTTGATCGTGACGGCAGGATATATGAGCTTGCCCGTATAATTGGTGGAGAGAATGTTACACAGACACAGCTTGATATGGCTGAGGAAATGTTGACAAAAATATAAATTTAGTTTATTATCAATGAAGATTTTTTTGGAGGACTATTAATATGACAATTTACGACGAACTCGTTGCCAGAGGACTTATTGCTCAGGTAACGGATGAAAAAGAAATCAAGGAGCTTATAAATAACGGTAAGGCTGTATTCTATATCGGTTTTGACCCCACAGCTGACAGCCTTCACGTTGGTCACTTTATGGCTCTTTGCCTTATGAAGCGCCTTCAGATGGCAGGCAACAAACCGATTGCGCTTCTGGGCGGCGGCACAGGTATGATTGGTGACCCCTCCGGCAGAAGCGACCTTCGTCAGGTTCTTACCAAGGAAACGATTGAGCACAATGTTGAATGCTTCAAAAAGCAGATGAGCAGATTCATTGAGTTCGGCGAAGGCAAGGCTATGATGATTAATAATGCAGATTGGCTTCTTGACCTCAACTATGTTGACGTTCTTCGTGAGGTTGGTGCTTGCTTCTCAGTTAACAATATGCTCAGGGCAGAGTGTTATAAGCAGAGAATGGAAAAAGGCCTCAGCTTCCTTGAGTTCAACTATATGATTATGCAGAGTTACGATTTCTATCATCTCTACAAAGAATACGGCTGTAATATGCAGTTCGGCGGCGATGATCAGTGGTCTAATATGCTTGGCGGTACAGAGCTTATCCGTAAAAAGCTCGGCAAGGATGCATATGCAATGACTATCACACTTCTTCTCAATTCTGAGGGTAAGAAGATGGGTAAAACTGCATCCGGCGCAGTATGGCTCGATCCTGAAAAAACATCTCCGTATGAATTCTATCAGTATTGGAGAAATGTAAGCGACGCTGACGTGCTTAAATGTATCCGTATGCTTACTTTCCTTCCTCTCGAAGAAATTGACGAGATGGATAGCTGGGAGGGCAGTCAGCTTAACAAAGCTAAGGAGATACTTGGCTTTGAACTTACAAAACTCGTGCATGGTGAGGAAGAGGCTGTTAAGGCTCAGGAAGCTGCACGTGCACTTTTCTCCAATGGCGCAAATACAGACAATATGCCTACTACGGTTCTTTCCGATGAAGATTTTGTTGACGGTAAGGTCGGTATTATTGATATACTTGTAAAAGCCGGTCTCGCTAAGTCAAGAGGAGAAGCTCGCAGGCTTGTTGAGCAGGGCGGCGTTTCACTTGACGATCAAAAGGTAACCTCTATTGATACTGGTGTTGAGGAAGAAAACCTTGCTGACGGTGGATTTGTAATTGTCAAAAAGGGTAAGAAAGCTTTCCATAAGATCACTAAATAAATTAACAATACGTATAAATACCGATGCTTTCGCATCGGTATTTTTTTAT
>JAFOBC010000057.1 GCA_017382015.1 Clostridia bacterium | reverse complement strand
TTGTCTTTATCCTTTAGCCATTGAGCTTTTTCGATAATCTCTGAAATAAGGATTCCGCCCATACCTGCAATTATAACGTCTTCTGCTTCGTCAGGATTTACTATGTCGAGTCAGCTTGCAAGGCGCAGGCTGATTTTGTTTTCAAGCCCTGCCTGCTCAACGTTTATCTTTGCATTTGCTATCGGTCCGGGACGTACGTCGGAGGCGACGGCACACGGTGCTATGCCGTTTTCAACAAGATAAATCGGCAGGTGAGCGTGGTCTGTGCCTATGTCTGCAATTTTTTTGCCGCAACGGACAAAGTCCGCTGCGGCTTTAAGTCTTGGTGAAAGCTTCATTTTATTTTGCGAGTGCTGCGTTGAGCTTTGCAACAAGCTCGTCAACATCTACGCCGTGTACTCTGCAAGCCTGCTCTATGCTTTCGCCTCTTGCGGAGGGGCAGCCAAGGCAGTGCATACCCATCTCGAAAAAGAAGGGTGCAAGCTCACGATGTGCATCAAGTACGTCGCCGATTGTCATTGTTTTATCGATAGTTGTCATTTTTGTTATCTCCTTTTTGTTGGTTTACGATGTTATTTTAACAGCGTTTGTCGGTTTTGTCAACTTGACAATAAGTGTTAATGTAATATAATATTTACTTGATTAAAAACATAATTGTATAAGGATGATAAATATGTCACTTCAGTTCAAAAACGGAAAATTCAGAATCCTGCAGGTGAGCGACCCGCAGGATATGCACTATCCCCGCCGCTCTATGCTCAAAATGCTCGATAAGGCTTACGATACTCTCAAGCCCGATCTTGTTGTTTTTACAGGTGACAACGTGCTGAGCAACCATCTGCTTGATGCACGCTTTGGCAATAAGAAAGTTGCAGAGGGATATGAGGCAACAAAGGTGCGTATGAAAAAATCTCTTGCGATTATTCTCGAGCCGCTTCAGAAAAGGGGAATTCCCTTTGCCATGATATTCGGTAACCACGATGATATGTGCTGTATGACCAAGGAGGAGATAATTGACCTCTACCGCGAGTACGGCTGTTTTGTCGGTCTTACCGATACGTACGGTCACGGCGATGTCGGTACACACAATGTCGTTATTTATTCGGGCGATTCGCCTGTTTTTAACCTCTGGATGATGGATACCTCACGCCAGGACAAAGAGCTTGATAAAGGCTTTGAGGGTGTTACCGATAAGGCGGTTGAGTGGTATGTTTCAACAAGCAATGAGCTTAAAGAGCTCAACGGCGGTAAGCCTATGCCTTCGCTTATGTTCCAGCATATTCCGATGTCTGAAATTGATGACTGTGTTGAAGAATGCAGCTGTGACGTTGAGGGCGCTGTAAGGCTGTATGATGAGGATAAGTATATCCGCCTCAAACCCGAAAAGGTGAACAGCGGCAGACTGTATGAGCCTACGCCCGGCTGTAAGGCTAACTACGGCCAGTTTGATGCTGTTAAGCAGCAGGGCGACGTGCTTGCGGTGGTATACGGTCACCATCATATGAATATGTTTGATATTACACACGAGGGTGTGCGTATGATTCAGACTCCCGCAGCTTCTTTCCGTTGCTACGGCAACAGCTTGCGCGGTGTGCGTGTTTTCGATATTGACGAAAAAAATCCCGATACTTTCACAACTGAGCACTATACTTATTTTGACCTTATGGGCAAAACACCT
>JAFOBC010000056.1 GCA_017382015.1 Clostridia bacterium | reverse complement strand
GCTTTCAAAAACCTTTGGTACGGACATTTTCTCTCTCCTTCTGTTTATTCTAATGCATTAGTACAATTTTATTCTAACGCATTAGAATGTATTTGTCAACACTTTAATTTCTTTTTAACTGTTTGTTGCATTTGCCGCATATTTGTGGTATATTTTTCTTAACTATATCAGCGTGGAAGAGAGGCACAAAAAATGAGCAAAACTCTTATTATGGCATACGATATCGGTACAACAGGTGTCAAAACCTGCCTGTTCGAAATAGAAAGCTCCGTCAACCTCATCGGTGCGGCGATGGAGGGATATTCACTCCACGTAAAGCCCGACGGCTCGGCTGAGCAGATACCTGCAGAATGGTGGAGCGCAATCTGCAACACAACTAAAAAGGTGCTTGCCGACACAGGCGTTAACCCCAAAGATATTGCAGGTATTTCATTCTGCTCACAGATGCAGGGTCTCGTAATTGTTGACAAAGACGGCGAGCCGATAAGAAACGCATTCAGCTATATGGATCAGCGTGCGAAAGAAGAGCTCAAGGAGAATATGGCATACGGCATCCAGATTGCCGGCGCAAACATATTCAAGCTTATCCCCTCTCTTCTTATAACGGGTGCTGTTTCCGCAAGCGTTAAAGACCCCGTATACAAATACAAGTGGGTTGAAAAGCACGAGCCCGAAAACTTCAAGAAGATTCACAAATGGCTTGACGTTAAAGAATACATAATCTGCAAAATGACGGGCGAATGCGTTATGACGCAGGACTCCGCATTCGGCACACTGCTCTACGATATCCGCAAAGGCAAGAGAGGCTGGAGCAAGACTGTATGCAAGCTCCTCGGCGTTGATATGAAGCACCTGCCCGAAATCAAGAAATCATCCGACAAGGTCGGTGTGC
Organism: Clostridia bacterium; assembly: GCA_017382015.1. Taxonomy (GTDB): domain Bacteria; phylum Bacillota; class Clostridia; order Oscillospirales; family Acutalibacteraceae; genus UBA8612. Next base: position 6,538 of record JAFOBC010000056.1, on the reverse strand, counting down.
TGACCGAAAAATCCGCGGCTGAGCTTGGCCTTTGCCCCGGCACGGCAGTATTCGGCGGCGGCGGTGACGCATCACTCATCGGCGTAGGTGCAGGCGCTACGGCACTTGGCGACACACACGTTTACTCCGGCACATCAGGCTGGGTAGGCACGGTTGTTGACAAGAGCATTGTTGACACCTCTGCAATGATTGCCGCAATCGTCGGCGCTCAGGACAACTATTTCAACTACTTTGCAGAGCTCGAAACAGCAGGCAAATGCCTTGAGTGGGTCAAAGACCACCTTGCACTCGACGAAATCGGCATCTACCTCAAAAAAGAGAACGTTGCTGAAAGCAAAGAAAGCGTTTACACAAGCCTTTATGACTATATGACAGACGCTATCAAAGACGTGCCCGCAGGCTGTGGCGGAGTTATCTTCACACCCTGGCTTCACGGCAACCGTTGCCCATTTGAAGACCCCAACGCAAGAGGTATGTTCTTCAACATCAGCCTTGAAACAGGCAAGACTGAGCTTATCCGCGCGGTGCTTGAGGGTGTTTGCTACCATCTTCGTTGGTTTATCGAAACACAGGACAAAAAGATTAAAACATCCGATACAATCCGCTTTGTAGGTGGCGGCGCGCTCTCCTCCCTCACCTGCCAGATTCTTGCAGACTGCACGGGCAGAACAATCGAAACAACACCCAGCCCGCAGAATGCAGGTTCAGTCGGCGCAGCAATCACAGCCGCAGTAGGTCTTGGCGTGATTGAGAATATGGAAAAAGCAAAGGCACTTGTAAAAGTTGAGGCAACCTACAAACCCAACGCCGCAAACAAAGCTGTATACGACAAGAATTTTGAAGTATTCAAGCAGCTTTACAAGGCTAACAAGAAGAATTTCTCTGCTCTCAACGGCTGATAAATAAATTTTGCGAGGTTGGTAAGATGAAAATTATCGACATTTCCCGTGACATTCTCACAACAGAAGTTTATCCGGGTGATCCTGAACCAAGAACACAGAGTTACTGTAGAATGGAAGAGGGCGACGATTGCAACCTCACGGCGCTGTATATGTGCCTGCACAACGCAACACATATTGATGCCCCTAACCATTTTATTGAGGACGGTGCAACCGCCGAATCGCTCGAGCTCGAGAGATTCATCGGCGAATGCACGGTAATAGAAGTGCCCGAAGGCCCGATTCACGGCGCATTTGTTGACGAAAACATCCGCGAAGGGTGCGAAAGAATTATCATCAAAGGCGGCGGCAAGGCATACTTTTCTGACAGCGGAGCATTTGCACTCGCCGCGCTCGGTGTAAAGCTTGTCGGTACGGATGCAAACTCCGTAGGTACGCACGGCGCACAGATTGGCCCGCACAGAGCATTCCTTGGCGCAGATATCCCTCTGCTTGAAGGACTCAATCTGGAGGATGTAACGCCCGGCAAATACTTTCTGATTGCGCCTCCCCTGAGCATCAGCGGCGTTGAAGCTGCACCGACAAGAGCACTGCTTATATCCGACTACATATTCTGGGGCAAAAAGTAAGAGCAGGTCTTGACTAACAAAACATAAAGTGGTAATATATTCGGGCGGTCATAAACCGCCCGAATACAGATACGCCTCCATAGTTAAATGGATATAATAAACCCCTCCTAAGGGTTAGTTACAGGTTCGATTCCTGTTGGGGGTGCCAAGAAAAAACACTTGAACTTTGAGTTCGAGTGTTTTTTTGTTAAATGGATATAAGAACCTGATGCTGCGCATCAGAACCTTGTTACTCGCTTTGCTCGTAATAATAAACCCCTCCTAAGGGTTAGTTACAGGTTCGATTCCTGTTGGGGGTGCCAAAAAAGAGCCGAAAAACCTTTATTTTACAAGGGTTTTAGGCTCTTTTGTTTTTTTGATATGTTTTGAAAAGTAGTAAATATCTCATTTCGATAAATAAGAATTTACCGCTTTCGTTGAATTTGAGGGACGGTGATTCGTCAGTGTTTGCAATGAAAGTAAAATTGAAAATCATTATGAATGATATTGTCGGAAAAATAATACTTTTTTTACCGTTATTTTTCTTTTTTTGCTGAGAGTTTACGGCTGACTTTATTTAAGCTCAAAAACAAGCTCTCCGCCGTTTGTGATTTCCTCATAGGTCAGATAGTTTTTCTTAACCTCTGTTCCGTTAAACTTAACTGCTTTGATATAGAGGAAATCTAGCGGATTCTTGTCGCATCTTATTTTAAGTGTATCTGAAATTTTGCAGGAATGGAAGTTTTTATCCAGCCTGATTTCAGCATCCTTGAAAAGCGGTGTGTTCAGGTAATATTTCGGATCGGCAGGGCAGACCTGAGCAAATCCCAATGCAGAAAGCACGTACCAGGCGGAAAGCTGTCCAACGTCTTCGTTACCGCAAAAGCCGTATGCACCCGTACGGTAGGCTTCTTTCTGAACACGTCTTGTCCAGTACTGCGTTCTTTCGGGAAGATCGAGAATGCTGAAATAGTGAGTTAGGTTGTGGCAAGGCTCGTTAGAATGGTTATAATCGTCGTTCCAGAGACTTTTTAAATCGGCTTTTCCGAAGAATTCTTCGAGAAGCTCAACAGTTCTTTCTTCTCCGAAAAGTCGGCTCAGACCTTTTACGTCATATGGCACGAACCATGACTGCTGGAAAATGTTACTTTCAACGGTTCCGTCGTCGTCGTATCTGTCTTCTTCAAAAACAAATCCGCCGTTTTCTTTGCGGGGTGCCAAAAACTGCAGTGCTTCGTTGTAGTTTTCTCCGTAGCGGTTTGCTCTTTCGGAAAAAAACTTTGCATCTTCAGTTTTGCCTGAATATTCGGCAAATTTTGCCATGGTGAAATCTGCCAATAGGTATTCAAGAGTATCGCTCAGTTTTTCTGGGACATAGCAACTGTCGAGATACGTCTTGCAATCGGGTCTGATTGACCTGAATTCTTTTCCGCCGAGCTCTTTCAGACAAATGCTTGAGGCTTTTGATATTTCGTATGCCTTTTCGGTATCATAAGGAAGAATTCCTTTGATAACGGCATCGGCAAGAACGATAAGACCGGGGTCGCCGACCATACAGCCTGCATTGATGCCCATAAGCTCCCAACGGGGAAAAGATGAGTTGTTGAGCTCTGCGATTTTAAGCAGAGAATTGATTTCGTCGCGGACCATATCGGGACGGATGATGCTCAGAAGCGGAAACTCGCTTCTGTAAACGTCCCAACCGCTGAACACGGTCCTTTGCTTATAATCGGTGTTTTCAAATATCTGATAGTTTATTTTGTATCTGCCGTCCGTGTCAGCCATTGTGCGGGGGTCAAGAAGCACGTGGTACAGACATGTATAAAAAAGCTTTAGGTCGGTTTCGTCCGTACCCGAAACGTTTATGCAGGAGAATACATCATCCCATTTTGCAAGAGCGTTTTCCACCATGGTGTCAAAATCCGAGTTTTCGCATTCTGCGGAGAAATTCTTCCTTGCGCCCTCTATATCAACGTAAGAGATTGCACATTTTATTGTCATGGGGTCGGTGATTTCTTTTGGAAAATCAAGAAATACGCCCAAATCTTCACCCTCAGTTGCATCGGTGAATTCTTCGCTTTCAAAGAATCTTTTGTTTGTGAACGGGTGCGAAAATTCCATAACGAAATACATGTCATAAAAAATCTTGCCGTCACCGTGACCGAAGCCGCCGCCTGCGGGGGTGCATTTGATATGCCCCTCAATTCTTCTGTCGTTTATGATATCAACTTTCTGGTAATCCGCCTTTCCGCCGATTCTTCTGCTGAAATTGATGATAATTTTTTTTTCGGAATCGGCAGGGTAGGTGAATTTCAGACACCCTGTGTGTTCCGAGGCTGTACATTCGGCAAGAATATTATATCTGTCCAGCATAACGGAGTAATATCCCGCACGGCTTTTTTCATTTTCGTGAGAAAATTCCGATTTCCAACCGATTGTGCCTTTGGTGAACGGTAATTCTTCGTTGCTTCCGCTTCGCAGGTCGGTGTCTTCCGTTACGGGCATAACCTGAAGATTTCCCAGATCGCCGTACCAGCCTATGCCGCTCATACGGTTGAAACTGAAGCCCTCGATTGTATTGTGGCAGTAGTTATAACCGCTGCCGTTATCACCGCCGCTGACGGTATCCGGTGAAAGCTGAACCATTCCGCCGGGAACACAGGCACCCGGATAGGTTTTTCCGCCGCCGTGGGATTTTTCAATCTGACCGTCACCGACGGTGCCTATCATAGTATCAACATATAAGGCGTTTTTCATAAATAAACCTCCATTGTGCCGAATCTTTTAGGATTGTATAAATACTGAAATCTATTCTAACATAAAAAACAAAAAATACAACTCCGATTTTGCATTGAGAGGGAAACATTAAATATCAGAATAATAATGACAGTATATTACTGCAATAACATACTTTAGTTTTTTCTTTTTTCAGCCCTTTGCTAATTGTTTGCTAAAATGAATAGTTAAAATCAAATGATATTCTATGATTTTTATTGAGAAAAGAATAACAGCATAATAAATGAAGAAGCAAGAAATAAAGGAAAGCTAATGGCTTTTATGAGCTCAAAATGCCATCCACCTCCCAAACTCCTAAGGGTTAGTTACAGGTTCGATTCCTGTTGGGGGTGCCATTTTTGAAGCCGAAACTCCTTGATTTATCAAGGGTTTGCGGCTTTTTTGTTTTTTGCACATTCTCAAAAAAACTCATAAAAATCTGATTTTTTCGTTAGCAGAATCGCCTCCCCAAGTTGGAATAACAAACACTTTTAAGGTGAATGTCCCTGCTAATAAAAATTAGCAGGATTTTTCATTTCCTGCTAACGATTTTTAAATTCTGCTAATTTTCATTTTTAGTACCCAATTTTCTTGCTAATTAAAAAGGTGATTGTCACATTGTTACATCATTCTCTTTACATTCTCTATACATAGATTTATATAGTATTAAAAACATCATAGCCTAAGAATATAAATCTTAAACAGAAACTGCGCAGGCAGCATCGTTATGATGCTGCCTGCTTTTTTATTTCACTATCTTTTTATTTTTGACGAGCTTGCTGTTTGCATTGATATAAGAATACTTACGGCATTTGAAAAGCTCTTTTCTGCCGTTTTCGTTTCTTGTGAAAACGAGCTCAAACTTTCCGCCTGCGGATTTAAGATTCTTAGCAAGGATTTCCGCCGTTTCTTTATTAACTGCAATCACTGACGGGCAGGCATAACTCTGAACATAGTTTCTGCTTATGAGTTTTGAAATACCCTTTGTGCCGATGAGAAGATATCTCGGGTCATCAATGGGTGAAAGAAGCTCGGAAACCGCCTTTGCAAACACATTCTTCTCTCTTACCGTTGCCTTTGAAAGAGAACAGTTGACGGTATTCTTCTTTTCGGATTTTCTGACCGAAACAATTGCTCCCCTGCTTTCGATTTCTCCGATTTCTTTGAGAGTACGGAGAATAGCATTTGAGATATTTAAAACGGTTTTTTCGGGCGATGAATTCTTCATAACAACCGATGCGGATTTGATGAGCAATACGGAAGATATTGCCGCAATTATGGAACCGAGCAGACCGCCGAAGAAACCCGATGTTGCGATTATGATTATTGCAAGGACAATCAGAACTGCAAGAACGACTGCATAAATCTTGTTCTTATGAACGGCACTTGCAGGCTGAACCTCTGCGGGAATTTCGCTGACTTCTTCAATTTCGGGTCTTGCCTTACCTTTGACTGCACCGTTCCATCTGCCTGCCATAACGTTTCTTGACGATGCAAGCGAGAGCATCTGACTGTTGATGCTTTCAAGTCCGTTTGCATCATAGGGTGCTTTGAGAATATCGATTCTGTCCGTTCCGCTTTCGATAACATCGCTGTTATATGCAGGTGCCTGAAAGCAGGCAAAACGGCGTTTCATTGTTTCAAAATCATCGCTGATGATTTCCTCTTTTGAATCAGGCTCAACGGTCACAAGATGCCAGATATTGGACACCTTTTCGGGGTTCTTTTTATCAATTCGGATTGCCCTGCCTCTCATCTGATTTGAGAGCATAAAGCTTCCGACAAAGCTTGCAAGGATAAGGGAATTTATATTAGGCGAATCCCATCCTTCTCCGAGCAGAGATTTTGTTCCGATAAGTACGTTTATAACACCCGTCTGGAATGCTTTGGTGATAATGCTCACCTTGTTTTTATTTGAACCGCTGAAAATAATTTCAATGTGGTTTGTGTTTTCGATCTTTTTTATTCTGCAAGGTACACCTTCGTTATATGCGATTTCCTGCGCAGTTTCAACGGCTGAATCGGGCAGAATCACAAGTGTACCAGAAAGCACCGCAACCTTTATATCGGGATTTGTTCTGCGGATTGATTCAAACACGGGTACCGTGCCGAGAGCGTGGATTTCTTCGTTCGTGCCGACAAGTTTCAGCATATCCTTTTTGATGTAGTCGGTAAGAATGAGCATACGAAGAGAATCGCCGAGATTCGCATACTCACTTGCAACGATTTTATTTATACTTCCGAGTTTACCCGTTG
>JAFOBC010000055.1 GCA_017382015.1 Clostridia bacterium | reverse complement strand
CTCGCTCTGGGTGCGATGGAACCGGATGAATTGCTGTGGCTGTATGAATGCGCACAAGAGCAGGGAAAGGCGAAAAAATACGTCGTCAATATAGATCTCCACCGTTTTGCCTCAAACAAAATCGTTGTGTCGGATAGCGGCAGATTTAAGGATTATATGTATAATCCGCGAGGTTTGTCCCAGCTTAAATATCTGCTCGGCTATGAAACATGGTTTCGGTTTATTCCTCTGCAGGTAGTGCTTACCGCGGTTGAAACTTTTGGCATTTCTTTGCCCGAGTCGCTTGAAAGCTCTTTTGCAACTTCGACCGATATAAATAAAGCAGGATGTTGGGATGAGGATAATCCTCCCGGTGAGGATGCTTTGCTTGAAGCCTTCAACAGCGGAACGGTTGTATTCAATGACGGCGGTACGGACACTTACAGCGATAACGCAATGGAGCATATGGATTTTTTCCTCAATCAGTTTGCAGCTACACTCGATTCGGACGAAGAGCTGATAATTTATCTGCCGCCTTACTCAGCGCTTATCTGGGCGGATAAAAGCAGTGCACAGCTTGAGGTGGTTTTTGCTTTGCGTGAGAAAATTGCTGCATTTGCCGCAGAGTATCCTAATATTCATCTGTGTGACCTTCAGGCGGAAAGCTATGTTGAAGACCTTGATCTTTATATGGATGCAAGCCACTCATCGGCGGATATAAGAAAAATTACACAGCAGGCTGTTTTTTCCTGTAGCGGAGAGCCTGCGGTGCAGCAGATAAAGGATAGGAACGTAATTATAAAATCGTACGCAGAAAACGCGCTTGAAAAAGCAAAGGCAAAGAAATAAGCTATTGTTTTAACCGGTGCGATATGTTAAAATAACTGTCAGTAGTTAAACGGAGGTAAATAAAAATGAGAGCAGTAATTACCGTTATCGGCAAGGATACTGTCGGTATTCTTGCAAAGGTTTCAACCTTCTGTGCAGAGCACGACGTTAACGTTGTTGACGTTTCACAGACAATTCTGCAGGATATGTTCTGTATGATTATGCTTGTTGACACAGCTGAGATGAAGCTTGAATTTACAGATTTTTCCGATCAGCTCAAGGCATACGGCGAGGAGCGTAATCTGAAAATTCACGTTATGCACGAGGATATTTTCAACTCAATGCACAGAATCTGAAAAGGCGGAACATAAGCTATGATGAACACAGGCGATATACTCGAAACGATTGCGATGATTGAGGAAGAACACCTCGACATACGCACAATTACAATGGGCATTTCTCTGCTCGATTGCTGTGACAGCGACATTAAGCGCAGCTGTGATAAGGTCTACGATAAAATCACACGCAGGGCAGAAAAGCTTGTCAGCACAGGTGAGCAGATTGAAAAGGAATACGGTATTCCGATTATCAATAAGCGTATTTCCGTTACACCGATTGCTATGATTTCCGCTTGTTCGGGCGGCAATCCCGTAGAATACGCAAAGGCTCTTGAGCGTGCGGCTCAGACAGTCGGCGTCAACTTCATCGGCGGCTATTCTGCACTTGTTCAGAAGGGCTTTGCAGCAGGCGATGAGGCACTCATCCGCAGCATTCCCGAGGCTCTTGCGATTACGGAGCACATCTGTTCAAGTGTCAATATCGGCTCAACAAAGGCTGGCATCAATATGGATGCGGTTTCTCTTATGGGTCAGACTGTTGTTGAGGCGGCAAAGGCAACGGCAGATAAGGGCTGTATCGGCCCTGCAAAGCTTGTTGTTTTCTGTAACGCTCCCGAGGATAACCCCTTTATGGCAGGTGCATTCCACGGCGCAGGTGAGCCTGACTGCGTAATCAACGTCGGTGTTTCAGGCCCCGGTGTTGTAAGCACGGCTCTTAAAAAGATTCCCGACGGCAACCTTACAGACGTTGCCGACGTAGTTAAAAAGACAGCTTTCAAAATTACGCGTGTCGGTCAACTCGTTGCCCGTGAGGCTTCACGCAGGCTCGATGTGCCCTTCGGCATTGTTGACCTTTCTCTTGCCCCGACACCTGCTGTCGGCGATTCAGTTGCTCATATTCTTGAGGAAATGGGTCTTGAGCAGTGCGGCTGCCACGGCACAACGGCGGCGCTCGCCCTGCTGAACGATGCTGTCAAGAAAGGCGGCATTATGGCTTCATCCCACGTTGGCGGTCTTTCGGGCGCATTCATCCCCGTTACAGAGGATGCAGGTATGATTGATGCGGCAAGAAGCGGTGCTCTCAACCTCGAGCGTCTTGAAGCTATGACGGCTGTTTGCTCAGTCGGTCTTGATATGATTAATATCCCCGGCGATACACCTGCAGAGGTCATTGCGGCGATTATCGCAGACGAAGCGGCAATCGGTATGATAAACAGCAAGACAACGGCTGTGCGCGTTATTCCGGCAATCGGCAAAACTGTCGGCGATGAGCTTGATTTCGGCGGTCTGCTCGGCGGCGGCCCCGTTATGGACGTCAGTATGATTTCTCCTGCCAAGTTTATCTCACGCGGCGGCAGAATCCCTGCACCCGTACAGAGCCTCAAAAACTGATACGGTTATTAAAAAAACAAACCCTTCCGTAAACTTCAATGTTTGCGGAAGGGTTTTCAGTTTTTGTTATGCCAAGCTGTTTTGACGCTTTCGGTCGGAATCAGCCCTTGGTATAGGTGACCTCAAGTCCACGGTCGGGGTGATATGTCCAGGAAACTGTAATGCCGTCATAGTGCTTTGTCTGGCGGCCGTCGTTGAAGCTTGTCTCTTCCATATCTTCAAGCAGAGAAGAGGGGAGACCGAGTGCGTTGTTAACGTTCTCAACAGCGTAATATGCGTCAAGGTAAGCAACACCCTGATCTTCAAGATCAAACGGGTTAGTGTCGATTGTGAGAATTTTTCCGTTTGAGGAAATCTCAGCCCAAGGGTATTCGCAGTACTGGTCATAAGCAGACTCGAGTTCGTTACCGGAGATAGAGAAGATGGCAATGATTATCGCAATGAGAGCGCCGACGATAACAAGGGGGATGATAACCTTTTTCTTGCTCTTCTTTTTTGGTGCAGGAGCAGGCTGTGAAACCGGCGCCGCAACAAATACCTTCTGGCCGCAATTTGTGCAGAAAGACTGACCTGCAGTTATGACTGCGCCGCAATTTGTGCAGTAAGCGCCGGCGGCACCGTAAACGGGAGCAACAGGAGCAGTAGGAGCAGTAGGAGCAACAGGCTCAACCGGAGCAACGGGCGCAACAGGTGCAGTAGGAGCAGTAGGAGCAACAGGCTCAACCGGAGCAACGGGCGCTGCAGTAGCAACGGGAGCAACAGGAGCTACAGGAGCAACGGGCGCAACAGGCTCAACAGGAGCAACAGGAGCTACAGGCTCAACCGGAGCTACAGGCTCAACCGGAGCAACGGGAGCTGCAGGAGAGGTGGGCTCAAAGTTGTCTGAACTATTCCTGAATTCGTTGGGATTTGTCATTGTTATTATCTCCTTTTAATTTTACTGGTATCAAACGCATAATTACATGAAAATACTACACAATATAAGGAATGATGTCAATGATTTAAGGGGAAAAGGTCGAGTTGTTTAGCCTTTATTTACAAATGACAGATTATGTAATGATTTTTTCGCAGTAATAATCCGCTTTTTCAGTATATTTTTAATCGCTTTATCAAGGCTCAAGCTTTTCAAATTCAATTTTTCCTTCGTGGGTTATAAGCGCGGTGTAAATGCCTGCTGAATAGCCGTTTTCCTGCGCATCGTAGCTTATGAGATAGCCTGAATCAAGAACCTGAACATATGGCGGAACGTCTGAATCCGTATTCGGCATATCGTATGCAAGGTCTGTTGTCCAGATGACGTTGCCCTCAAGGTCTGTTCTCATTACCGAATCGGAGCGTGACGGTGAAATCAGAAGCAAGCTATCCTCAAGCTTTACGACACGGCATTTATTACCAACATATCGCGGCATCAAAGCGTCTTTGCCTGTTGCCGCATCTATAACGTAAAGGTTTGCGTCGG